>NZ_DBMAHT010000167.1:0-3616 GCF_057866825.1 Mailhella sp. | reverse complement strand
CTGCCCGTCCACGTCCGTTTCGGCGCGCCGGTGGACATCAAGGGCCCGGGCAAGGAAGAGCACGCCGCCATCGTGAACTTCATCAAGACCAGCTTCGACGAATGGGCGGCCGCCGATGGCAAAGCGTGAAGACTGCTCTCCCTCGCTGGTAAGAACGCTGTGTGAAAAAGCGGGCTTTTCGCTGACGGCGGAACAGGCCGCCGAGCTCGCCGGCTATCTTGACCTTCTCATGCGCTGGAACAGGATGATGAACCTCGTGGGAGCCAGGCACTGGAGAGACGCGCTGGACGAACTTATTCTGGACAGCTTTCATCTCAACGCCTTTCTCAGAAAAAACATCCTGCCCGACCTGCCGCCTGAGCCCGTGACCTGGGATCTCGGCTCCGGTGCAGGGCTTCCCGGCATTCCGCTGCGCATGGTCTGGAACGACGGCAGCTACTGGATGGTGGAATCGCGCGACAAGCGCACGATTTTTCTTTCCACGGTGCTGGCGCGCCATCCGCTGAAGGACACACACGTCTTCCGCGGCCGGGCCGAACAGTTCATGGAGGGGAAAAAGGCCGATCTCATCGTCAGCCGTGCATTCATGCCCTGGAAGGACATGCTTTCCTTCGTGAGCGGTCATCTTACGGAAAACGGACGCGTCGTGTTTCTGACCCGGGAGGAGCTCAGGCCGGACGACGACCTGCCCTGGACGCTGACGGCCGTTGAGCCGTACCAGGCGGGCAACACGACGCGCTATTTCTGCGCGTTCCGGGAAGGCCGGGACTGAGCGGAGCTTCCCGCCAGGCTTTCAGGCGTCGGGCTGCCGTTTCCGACATTATCAGACATCATATGAACAAGGGGTGGAAGAAGTTCGTCTTCTCCCGCCCCTTTCCTTATTAATCAAAAAGCCCGGAGCTCACACTCCGGGCCGAACACGTCATCCGACGCAGCAACATTCACGAACATCCGCCGATGGACATTCCGTCCGGCGGACACTCGGCAACGCTGCGGCATGCCGGAATCGGGCCGCGCCGCCCTTCCGGAACGCCGACGTCGCCGGAAACTCAGTTGAGCTTCTGCTGTTCGTTGAAACGGTCGATATATTTCTGACGGCATTCATAGCTGCAAAAATGCAGCGTCTGATCGCCGTTGCGGACCGTGATGGAATTGTCCTTGTCCACATAGGTGCCGCAAACGGGATCCTGCACCATTTCTCCGGATTCCATGCGCTTTTTCTGCTGCTGGGCTTCCTTTTCGGCCTTTTTCTTGCTGTCGTTCATGAAAAGCCGATACAGGACATAGCAGACCAGTACAAAAATGACTACCTTGATAATCATACTCTCTCCTGAGCAGGGTTGTCGTGACTTCACAGAGGCGCAGAGGCAGCGCGCACAAGGTGAATCTATTGGAAAATGGAGGAACCTTCAAGCCGACAGGGCAGTTTCTCCAGCAGGGACTTCACGCTTCTGCCGTCCGGCATGACGAGATCGGGAGCAATTTCCAGCAGCGGAACCAGCACAAAGGCTCTTTCGGACATCCGCGGATGCGGCAGAATGAGATGATCGCCCAGCCGCTGCGTCTCGTTTCCGAAAAGGAGCAGATCCATGTCGATGACCCGCGGTCCGAAATGGTCGCCTTCCACGCGAACGCGTCCCATGGCGGATTCCTTTTCCAGCATGGCGTCCAGAAGATGCACGGCGCTCATGTCGTCCGGGCAGTCGAGACGAACAACCTGATTGAGGAACCACGGCTGATCCTTTCTTCCCTGCGGCTCCGTGCTGTAAAGAGAAGAAGCCGCCGTCACCCGCACGCCGGGCACGGCGTCGAGTTCCGCCCGGGCCCGGGCCAGATGCGCTTTTGCATCCCCCATGTTCGAGCCGAGGCACACATATGCCTGTATCATGTTTTTCCTTCCTGTTTTTCCTGCACAAATACACTCCGGCACGGGCTTCTGTCCAGTCCGGCACCCGAACTCGCTTGACACCGGACTTGCGCCTGTTGCACAAAAAGCCATGACGACTTTCTCTTCTGTCTCCGCCCCGTCGGACGCCCCGCTGATTTCCGTGCGCGGCGTGCGAAAAAGCTACGGCTCCCTCCACGCGCTGAACAACGTCTCCTTCGACGTCATGGAAGGAGAAAAGGTGTTTCTCATCGGCCCTTCCGGCTCGGGCAAATCCACCATGCTGCGCTGCCTCAACCGCTTGGAAATCATTCAGGCCGGGCAGATTCTTGTCGAAGGCAAGGACATCTACGACAGCGCATGCGACATCTGCCGTCTCCGCCAGGACATGGGCATGGTGTTCCAGTCGTTCAATCTCTTTCCGCACCTCAATGTGCTGGAAAATCTGATGCTCTGCCCCGTCCGCCTGCGCGGCATGACGCGCGCCGAGGCCGCCGATCTGGCCGACGCCCTGCTCAGGCGCACGGGCCTTGCCGACAAAAAATACGCCTTCCCCGACGAGCTTTCCGGCGGACAGAAGCAGCGTGCGGCCATCATCCGGGCGCTGGCCATGAAACCGCGCATCATGCTGTTCGACGAGCCGACCTCCGCCCTTGATCCGGAAATGACGGGCGAAGTGCTCGACGTCATGACCGATCTTGCCCGCGACGGCATGACCATGGTCGTGGTCACGCATGAAATGGGCTTTGCCCGCGAGGCGGCCGACAGAATTCTGTTCATGGACCAGGGCGAAATCCTTGAACAGGGCTCGCCGCACGATATTTTTTCCAGCCCTCAGCATCCGCGGCTCAGAAGCTTTCTCCGTCAGATGTCGCGCTAATACACGGAAATTCCTGATGGATGACGGCATGATTTACTGAGCGTCGAGCCCTCTCTTCCCTTGCAAGTCGAGCAGGCCCATGCTACTGCTTGCACTATGACCTCCAGCCTCCGCCACTTGCTGCTTGCCATGGGAACGGCGATTCTGCTCTGCCCCGTCTCCGGTTGCGGGCTGTTTCGCCACGCGGCCGAACAGCAGCAGGAAGACGTCTCCCCGCTTTTCGAACGCGATCCCGTGCCCTACAGCGTGGACATCCGCGTGGAGGGCGACGATTCCGGCATCCGCTCCGCGATGGAGCGTCACAGTCAGCTCGTGCAGCTGCGCGACACCCTGCCGGACGGTCTCATAGGACTCATGCGGCGCGCCCGCATCGACAGGGACAACGCCGTCAAGCTGCTCCATTCCCTCGGCTACTACGACGGCACGGCAAAAACGGACGTCACGGAACCGAAAGACGGCGCGGAAGCTCGCGTCACGCTCACGCTGATTCCCGGGCCGCGCTACAGCATTGGCCGCGCCGAGCTTTCCTACCAGCCGGAGCCTGCGCCGCTGCCGCCCTTCCCGGGCGTTGAGACCGCGCCGGTTCCCGAAACTCTTCCCTTGAAGGATGGGGAGCCCGCCGAGGCGGACAAGGTGCTTGCCGCCGTTGACGAAATTCCGCAGACGCTGCACCGCTCGGGCTACCCCGAGGCGGACGTTGCCTCCACGCGCTACACGCTGAACAAACGCAAAAAAACGCTGAACGCCGACGTGACCGTCAATCCCGGTCCGGCCGCGGTCATGGGCGACGCCTCCATTCGCGGCGCCGACAATGTGGATCACGCCTATCTGCAGAAGCTCGTGACATGGCA
>NZ_DBMAHT010000166.1:0-3661 GCF_057866825.1 Mailhella sp. | reverse complement strand
AGTCCGCCATCTGATAGCTGAAAAGCTGGAGCGCAGGCAGCGCAAAGAAGCAGGAAATCACCGGATGCGCCGCAGGCAGCACCCACAATTCCTCCACGGAAAGATCCGGAACCTTTCCGTTTTTCTCCTGCACGAGGGCGATGACGCGGCCCTGTCTCGCCAGCACTTCCTGAATGTTGGACTTCACCTTGGGAAAGAGCGCGTTGTCGAGCGCAAGAGCAAAGGTGGGGAACTGCGGATCAATGAGCGCAATGGGACCGTGCTTCATTTCGCCCGCGGCGTAGCCTTCGGCGTGAATGTAGGAAAGTTCCTTGAGCTTGAGCGCGCCTTCCAGCGCGAGCGCATGGCACTGACCGCGGCCGAGATAGAAGAAGCTGCGCGAAGAGGCAAAGCGCAGGGCGAGCTGTCCGGCACGCTCCTGCATGGCCGGAAGCGCGGCCGAAAGCTTTTCCGGCAGCGCATGCAGCGCGGCAAGCAGTTCGCTGTCGAACACGGCCGGCGTGCGGCGCTGCCCGTAGTAGAGCGCCATGAGCGCCAGCAGCACCATCTGACTGCACATGGCCTTGGTGGACGCCACGCTGATTTCAGGCCCGGCCTGCGTGTAGAGCACCACGTCGGCCTCGCGCGCAATGGACGAGCCCACCACGTTGCAAAGACCGATCACCCGGCAGCCCTTTTCTCTGGCAAGACGCAGGGCGGCCAGCGTGTCCGCCGTTTCGCCGGACTGGCTGATGACCATCACCGCTTCGCCCGGCAGCAGAATGGGATCGCGGTAGCGGAACTCCGAGGCGATGTCGAGATCCGTGGGAATGCCGCCCACGTTTTCCAGCAGCTGCTGCCCCCAGAGACCCGCGTTGTACGACGTGCCGCAGGCCACAATGTGCAGACGCGTGGGCACGGGAATGTCGTCGAGCTCCTGAAGATGCACGGAAAGCTTGCCGTCGCTCCCTTCGATCACGCGGCCGGTGAGGCAGTCGGTGATCACGCGCGGCTGCTCCATGATTTCCTTGAGCATGAAGTGCTTGTAGCCGCCCTTGGCCGCGGCCTGCATGTCCCACGGCACATGGCTCACGCTCTTTTTCACGGGCGAAAGATCGGCCAGCGAAAACACCTGCCACTTCGCGCCCTCGATGCGGGCCACTTCGCCGTCTTCCAGAAACACCACTTCGCGGGTGTAGGGCAGAAAGGCCGGAATGTCGGAAGCCACGAAGCATTCGCCCACGCCCACGCCCATGAGCAGCGGCGCGGCCATGCGCGCGGCGTAAATGACGCCCGGTTCCTCCACGCCCATCATGACCACGGCGTAGGCGCCGTGCGCGCGGCGCAGCGCGCGGGCAAAGGCCTCGCACAGACTCGGCGCGCTCTTGCGCTCCTCGCCGATGAGATGCGCCAGCACTTCGGTATCGGTGTCGGAAAGGAAGGTGTGTCCCTTGGCGGACAGTTCGTCCTTGATTTCCTGAAAGTTCTCAATGATGCCGTTATGGATGATGGCAATGTCCCCATCCTGCGAGAGATGCGGATGGGCATTCCTCTCCACGGGCAGGCCGTGCGTGGCCCAGCGCGTGTGACCGATGCCGGAGGTGGCCAGAAGATAGGCGTTGTTTTCCAGCTTGGCCTCCAGTGCCGCCAGCTTGCCCGCCGCCTTCACCACCTGGAGGCGGCCCGCCTGCTCGAAGGCCACGCCGGAAGAGTCGTAGCCCCGGTATTCCAGACGATGCAGCCCCTCCACCAGAAGGGGAACGGCAGGACGATGCCCGCTGTAGCCAATGATTCCGCACATATGAGGACTCCTGTTTCAGGGAAAATATATCGTCCTTATACTAGGGGAAGGCCCGGGGGGCAAGTGCTGAGTGAAGACAATACATTTCAGTCTGTTGAAAAAGATTCCCGGAAGGATTCTCCACGCATTCCGTCTTCCGGGCCGTTGCGTGCCGCTCCGCGCCTCTGCTTCTTCCGCAGACTGCTCTTTCTCCCTGCTCCGCCCTCCGCCGCGCCTGTTCCTCTGCCCTGCTTCTGCGCCTTGCCCCTGTGCGCTTTCTTGCTGCGGAGCAGAATTCCGCCGCATCCCGCGCGCTCATTCCTCTGCGCCCGCTTTTCTCACTCCCCCCGAAAAAATTATCACTGCGCCGAACGGCATCACGGCCCCCGGCCTTCCCCCGCGCCCCGCAATGTTGCCCCCGCCCTTCTCCGGGCGTCGCCCGTCCGGCAAAAAAAACCCGCTCTCCGAAAAGAACGGGTCTTTGTCATGACGCGGAAAAAACGCTACTTCGCGGCGGGAGCCTTTTCAGCGGGAGCCGCGGCCTTGGGCGCGGCGGCCTTCTCGGCAGGAGCGGCAGCCTTGGGAGCCGCAGCCTTGGCGGAATCGCCGGAAGCCTTGTCGGCGGGAGCGGAGGCGTTGCCGGGCTCGGGCAGCGCGGGCTTTTCCAGAGAAGGAAGCTCGCCGAAGGTGGCGGGATCAGCGTCGAGAATGGCCTTCACGGCTTCCGTCATATCCACTTCGGGAGTGTAGGAAGGCATGACTTCGTCGCTGAACAGACCAAACAGACCGTGTTCGGTCTGGCACTTTTCAAAGGCTTTCTTCATTTCGGTCTGCATCACGTTCATCACGTGTTCCTGATCCTGCTTGATGACGTTCTGCAGGAAATAGACGCGGCTCTGCAGCTGCTTCTGCAGACGCTGCACTTCGGCCTCGTTCTTGTCCTTCTGCGCCTTTTCGACCTTCTGCTGCAGGTCGGTCAGCACGGCCATGGCCTTGTTTTCCAGTTCGCCGACGCGGGCTATGCCCTGCTTGCCGAGCTTCGTTTCCTGATACAGCTTGGAAATCTGCACCACGCCGAACTGCGGAACGGGCTTCTGGGGCTTGGCTTCTTCATTGCAGCCGCCGAGCAGCGCCAGCATGGACACAAGGGCAAGAGCGGAAACTATGTTTCTGTTCATTATTGTTATCTCCTGTGGTGAAATATCCCGATCTCCGTAGCCGGAGCGGAAATGTCCTGAAAGAGATACGCTTTTTGCCCGTTCTCGGCAATGGGGCGAGATGGGGAAAATTTTTGCCCGCCATCAAAAGCCCCGCCCGCCCTTGACACCGACGCCCGGCAAGAGCATTCCCAGCTTATGGGGAACTCTCAACGCCTTTCCCCGAAGTTCGGCCTTCTTTCCCGCAAAGCGGCAAACGGCGCGCCCCGCACGAAGAAGACCACACCAACGCGCCCCATACCTGCGAGGCTACGCATGGCAGACCCCAGATCGGAAGCGGCCATAGAAAAACTGAGAGCGGAAATTGACGCCATTGACGACGAAATGCTCACCCTCGTGCGCCGACGCTTCAACCTGAGCCGCCGCATCATGACCGACGAACACCGCTACGGCATGCCCGTGGAAGTGTTCAGCCACGACAGAGAACAGCAAACCATCGACCGCCTGAAAAAACTCAACGAAGACTCCGACTGCCCCATGCGCAGCGCCCATATCGGCAACATCTGGCAAATGATCTTCTCCTGCACCCGCGTAGGCTGGTGAGATGAGAGGAGGGAAAGGTTGAGCGGGGGAAGGGAGGGAACCTTTTGGGCAGATTGTCAAATGAATTGCAACAGAAAGAGATTCCCGTCTTCCCGTAAAAACTCGACAGTCGATCGATAACCAAACTTCTTGCGGGGGCGGT
>NZ_DBMAHT010000165.1:0-3666 GCF_057866825.1 Mailhella sp. | reverse complement strand
CGGGCCGGAAGCCTCGGAATGGTATGCGCCCTTCGAGGGCGTGACCCTGCGCCTCACCGACGACGGCGCGCTTTGCATATCCGCCCCCGCGGTATGCAGTGCGGAACTTATCACCAATGATCTCGCCGTGCTGGACGCTTCGGGGCGCTTCCGCATCCTCGGGCGCAAGGACAACGTGATCAACAGCGGCGGCGTGAAAATCCAGATCGAAGAGCTGGAAGAGCTGCTTCGGCCCGTGATGCCCTGTCCCTTCCAGATCACCGCCGTGCCCGACGAAAAATTCGGGGAAGCCGTGGTCATGCTGACGGAAGGCCCGGAAGAGAAAGACTGGACGCCCTTCTTCGACCGTCTGCCGCGCCATGCCCGGCCGAAACAGACGTTTCACGTGCCCGCCCTTCCGCGCACGGGCACGGACAAGCCCGACCGGGCCGCGGCCCGAAAAATTGCGCGAGCCATGAAGGAGCAGCGTCATGACTGAACAGCACCATTCCGGCCGTCCGCTTCCCCTGCGCGCCTACATTGCGCTGGCGCTGACCATCGTGTTCTTCTCCGGCGCGCTTGCCGGCGCTCAGGGAGCGCTCGGCTGCCTGGACTTCACCACGGTAAGCGGAACGTTCGGACACATCGCCGGGGAATTCACCTTTCTCGGCAAGGGCGGCGGCGGGGCGCGCTACGGCTTTCTTTTCGCCCTGTCGCTCGTTCCGGGCATCATGCTGGCCCTCGGCGTGGTGGAAATGGCGGAACGCATGCAGGCGCTGCACGCCGCGCAAAAGCTGCTCACCCCGCTCATGAAACCGCTGCTCGGACTGCCGGGCGCGGCCGGTCTCGCCCTCATTTCCAGCCTCCAGAGCTCGGACGCGGGCGCAGCCATGACCAAGGATCTGCACGACAAGGGACTCATCACGGAAAAGGAAAAAACCGTGTTCGCGGCCTTTCAGTTTTCCTCGGCCTCGTCCGTTACGGTGTACCTGAGCATGGGCGTCGCCCTGTTTCCGTTCCTTGCCGTGCCGCACCTTCTGCCCCTCGGCGTGATTCTCTTCTACAAGGTTGCGGGCACCAATCTCATGAGACTGTATCTGCGCCTTGCAGAACGAAACAGGGAGGCAGCCTGATGGACAATCTCTATTCCGCCTTCGTCGAAGGCACCGTCAAAGGCTGGAAGGTAGCCACGCAGAACATGCTGCCCAACGTGGTCATCGCCTTCACGCTCATTGCCATGCTTCAGACCAGCGGCCTGCTCGACGGCCTCGGCCGGGCGTGCGCGCCGGTCATGGAGCTGTTCGGCCTGCCCGGAGAGGCCGTCACCGTGCTTATTTCCACATGGTTCTCGGCCGGAGGCGGCGTGGGCGCGGCGGCAGGACTCTACAGCCACGGCATTCTGAACGCCACGCACATAAGCATTCTCATGCCCGCCATCTTCCTCATGGGCGCACAGATACAATACGCAGGCCGCATCCTCGGCGTTGCGGGCGTACACTCTCGCCATTATCCCGTACTCTACGGCATAGGCTTGCTCAACGCCGCCCTCGCCATGCTCACCATGAGGCTCTTCGTGTAACGCCCTCTATCCCAGACCAAAAACAGGCCCGGTCGAAAAAATCGGCCGGGCCTCCTTTTCCAAAAACGGGCTCACTTCTTCCGCTCGAGAAAATCCTCGGGAGCCTGCTTTTCCAGCTCGGTGAGCGCGTCCTCCAGCTCGTTGCTCAGGGCGTTGGCCTTTCGGGGGTCCCAGTCCGCCAGCGCCGAACGCATCGCGTTCAGCTTGTCGGTCACCTTCTTCGCCCCGGGCATCAGCGCCTTCCGGCTCTCCTCCGAAATATCCGCAAAGCGCAGCGCATCGGGAAGATATTCCGCCAGCTCCGTCACCCCGCGCTTCATGCCCTGCGGCCCCCAGCGGTCGAGCTCCGACCATACCAGTGCCGAAAGGCGCGGCCAGGCCGCCACCACTTCATCTTCGTCGTACGTCCACGCGCCTACGCGAATCTGCAATATCTTTCCCATACCTTACTCCTTTTGCCGCGCGCCCGGGGCGACATTTTCCTTTCCTTCCTTCTCCCGAGTACCGCCACGTCCCGTTTGCGCAAGACACGCTGTACGGACTGCGTGACTTGCACGACGGCGGCTGCGTTTAACGCCGGAAGTAAATTCCGGCTACTTGCGGCCGTCGGCGCGACCGCCTGAAGGCAGGTCGCGGGCCCCAGAGCGTTGGGAGGAAGTTTTCCGGCATACATTTTCCCCCAGGCTGCTGAACCGAAATCAGCTCGATCACTTCGAGCCGAGTCCTTCTCCAACAAAACATCTGGAAATCCCTTCCTTTGACACGACTGTCCGGCGAAGGCCGGACAGGAGTCGGCCACCGCAGGTGGGCGCAGCAGCGCACACCTGCACTGCGTCCGCAGACCGAACAGCGCCCAGCCGAGCACACCACCCCTCGCAGCCGCTGCCTTTCCGAGCTCCCCCCTTCGCCCTTTGCTTCGGCATAATCTTCCCGCTCACCCTGTCCTGCCGATCCGGCGAAGCCGGGAGGCAGAAACAGGGGGGCGCGGGGGGAATTATTTCCCCCGCATGCCTTTTCTGCCTTTCCTGCCTTTTCTGCCTTTCCCTGAAAAAACGCCCGGCTGCGGGTGCGGTCGGGCGTTGGTTCATACGTTTTTCGGTGGGGGCTATTCGCCTTCGTTCCATTCGCTCTGGACGCGGGCCACCACGTCTTCCACGGCGGTCTGCTGTTCCGGCGGGCAGACCACGATAAGGGGGCTTCCGGCGTCCACGTTCTGGGTCTGGTCGAAGTACACGTCGTAGATGATGCCCGAAGGGCCGCTGTAGCACAGGGGCACTTCACGCTTCATGCGCGACACGATGAACAGTTCCATGCCGTCGTGGATGGATACCGTGCGGCAGCCGAGAATCTTCACCTTCTTGTCCACGTCGGGCACGAAGTAGTACTTGGCGCGTTCCGGGGCGCAGAAGGCGTACAGGCTTTCCTTGAGCAGCTTGCTCACGACTTCCTGCCGCGTGAGGTAATGGCGGATCACGCCGAGGGGGGTTCCGGCTTCCACGAAGGAGCCGTCGAGATCGCGATAGAGCTTCTGCAGCACGCCGCGTTCGGTGGCGAGCACCTTGCGCGGATTCTTCTCGCGCGTGATGGTGGCAATGTGCGTGCCGGGAATTTCCTTCCAGGTGCCGGTAAAGCCGCTCACACGGTCGCCTTCCTTGATGTCGGCGAACTGAATGACGCCCGTGTGCGGAGCGCAGACCTCCCGTTCCGTGTAGGGCGCGGCCTTGAGTTCTTCCATAACTTCGGCAATGTCTCTCATGCTTTCACCCTAGCGATAGTAAAGGTTGCGGCCGCCCATGGTTTCGAGGGCCTGGCGCAGGTTGGCGCGCACGTCGCGGCGATCCCACACGCCCTGGATGTGCCCGCGGGAAAGCGCCTTGTAGCAGTTGTGATGATCCGGCGGAATGTCGAGGCCGGTGGTGTTCTTGATGACGCCCGGGCCCGCGAAGCCGATGTCCGAAGAGCGGATGGCGAACTGGTAGAACGCGCAGCCGAGGAAGCTGGCCACCGGGCCGCCGTAGGACTTGGTATCGTAGAGCACGAGGTACAGGCCGCCGGACTCGATGTAGCGGCGCACGGCCACGGTGCAGCGCGGCATCTGAATGACGCCG
>NZ_DBMAHT010000164.1:0-3782 GCF_057866825.1 Mailhella sp. | reverse complement strand
CGAGCGCTGGCAGCTCAAGATGTACGAGATAACGCCTCCGTCCCCGGATTCCAGATTCGACACCTACGCCGTGGACACGTATCAGGGCAGGATTATCCGCATCATGGCATCGTCGCCCGATGACGCCAGTGTGGACGGCGCTTCCACGCTGAACGTGCTTGAAAATCTGAAGCAGGAACTGGAGCGCCGCTACGGCGAGCCTTCGCTCAGCCTGAACGAGGTGGAGGACGCCGGGGACGATCTGCGCGGATACCTTGCGGATGAAGGTGGTCTGGAAGTGCTGGAATGGAATTTTGCCGGCGAGGAAAAGAAGGCGGACAGGCCGGGAGCGGTGTATGTGTTTCTGGCCGGTTCCGAGACCGAAAACGGCGCTCAGGCGACCTACTGCACGTTGTATCTGGAGAGCCCGGAATATCCCGCGCTCAGCGATCAGGCGGGGCAGATGGAAAATCAGCAGGACGACGGCGGGGACGATCAGCAGCTGAACGATCAGCAGCTCGAAGAGATGGATGAGGATCAGCAGGAAGAAGCCGTCGAAACTCAGGCCGAATAACGAGACGCGGAGCGGGCCGCCAGGTCGAAGGTAAGGCCGTCCGCGTGGTTGCGAGGAAAAGCTATGGAAAGAAGCGCTGACGTCGTGCGCCGCGCATGGGGATGTCTGCTCGGGCAGATTGCCGGAGATTCTCTGGGCAGTCAGGTGGAATTCAAGGACGAGGAAAAGGTCAGGGCCATGTATCCCGCCGGGATGGACGATCTGGAGGGCAGTGCCCTGTACCGCACGCTGCCCGGACAGCCCACGGACGACTCGGAAATGGCGCTGGCGCTGGCCCGCACGCTTGCCGCGGAGGGCACGTTCAACGCCGAGCGGATTTTTGTGGCCTATAAATCCTGGCTCGGCAGTCATCCCGTGGATTTTGCGCATTCGGTGTTCCGGGCGCTTCACGGCAAGCCGGATGCCCGAAGCGAGGCCAACTGCGCACTCATGCGCGTCAGTCCTCTGGGCGTGTTCGGCGCGAGATTCATTCCTGAAACGTCGCTTCCCTGCGACGACGGCGGAGAACCCGACATGGCCGTGCTGACCGAGGATGCCGGCATGAGAACGCTTGCCCGCTGGGCCATGGAGGAAGCGGCGCTGACCTGTCCACATCCTTTGTGCCGGGCGGCGAATGTCGCATACGTGACGGCGCTGGCCTACGGCGTGCGGAGCGGCTCTCCGAAGGGCATGCATCGTGCGGCGCTGACGGCGACGGCGGCTCTTTCCCGCTGGAACGACGACATGCCGCAGGCCGAGCTTTCCCGCGTGCTGGACTGCTTGGAACGCGCGGCGGTTGAGCGCCCTGCCGAGTATCAGAACGACATGAGTCACGTGCTGACCACGCTGCAGAACGGCTTCTGGCAGCTTCTCCATGCTTCCGACGCCGGGCAGGGCGTGCGCGACACCGTGATGAAGGGCGGAGACGCCGCAGCCAACGGCGCGGTGGCCGGAGCGCTGCTCGGAGCGGCTCTGGACATTGATTCCTTCCCGCAGCAGTGGGCGGATGCCGTGCTGGCCTGCCGTCCGGCGGCTGATCGTGCCGACGTGCCCCAGCCCAGACCTGAAATGTTCTGGCCGCTGGACTTCATGCCTCTGGCGGAAAAACTTCTGGGATGACGCGCTGCAAGAAGGCGTGAAAAAGGCGGGACCTTGCGGTTCCGCCTTTTTTCGTAAGAAGAATTTTTGAGAAAAACTTGCGGGAAGACGGTCAGCGCGAGGTGTCGGCCCGTCCCATGACTCTGTTGAAAAAGTCCTGAAGCATGAACACCAGACGGGCGTGTATGGTGTCGCGGGTTTCTGCGTCCACGCTGTTGCACAGGGAGGCCAGCGGCATGGCGGGATCGGCGTCCGGGCATGTGGTCTGGAGCGAGGGCGCGTCCGCCTGATGCAGCAGCTGGTACTCCGTGTTTTTTCCCAGCATGGCAACAAAGCGTTTCGCCTGTTCCGAAGGTCGGTTCCAGCGTTCCTTTTCCGCGCCTACGAACAGGCAGGGAATGTGGACGTTGGCGAGGCTGTCCTGGCTGAACAGCATGGAAAAGCCGGGCGAGACAAAGGCCATGGCCCGGAAGCGTTCGTCCGCCACGGGCGTGTTGTGGGAGAGAGGCGGCAGCAGGGGAAGCGCCACCGGCGGAGTGGGAATGTCGCGGATCCGGGCCAGCCGGAGCTGACGCTGATGGCTGCGCGCCACGGAGTCGGCCAGGCGGCGGAAAAGCTGTTCGCGGGCCTTGACGGCCACATGCATCATGACGGTTTTTTCTTCCCGCTCCAGCGTGCGGTGACGCATGCTCTCCACCAGCTCGTCCATGCGGCCGGAGAGAAACGGACGGCACCACGGGCTGTCCGTGGGGCGCAAAAGCTCCCTGACGTCAGGCGAAAGCCCTTCATCGGCCAGTGCAGGCGTAACCAGAAAGTTCTGCACCGTTCCTGAAAGCTCTTCCGGAATGCTGTGTTCGGCGACAGGCTTTGGAGGCACGACTTCCGGCACGGAGATGGGAGGAATTTCGTTGTCGGGGCGGATGTCGGGCTTGATGGTGTCCGGCAGGGTGAGCTCCGGTGAGGGAATCGTCATGTCTTCGTCGCCGTCCTCGGAAGCGGGCTTGACGGGCGTGCGTTCTCCGCAGAAGTCGGCCCAGGCGTCCGGGGTCATTTCCCCGCCGGCGAGCAGCAGTCCTGCGGATGCTGGCATGCCGAAACCGAGAAAGGCTATGCGGGAGGCGTCGGCCTGCGCGCCTATCTGAGGATGCTCAAGCACGACGTCGAGGGCAGCCCTGAGCTGCAGCGCGCGCACGGGCAGTTCCCGGTCGGAGAAGAGCAGCGCCATGTCCTCCCCGTTGTCGTGATCGTGCGTGGGGGCCGCCACGATGAATCCGCGGGAGGCGAGCTCCGCTGCAATGTCGTGATGCGTCCAGGCCGAGCCCGTGACGTCGTGAGAAAGAATGACGACGGGCCACGGTCCTTCCATGATCGGCGCATTGCGCGCGGCGCTGAAGCTCCAGTCTCCCACCTTCACGGTACCGGACTTGCGCCGCGTGGGATACCAGACGCCCATGTGAATCATGAGCCGCTGCGCGGGCAGACTGGAAGAAAGCGTGCGGTAGCCAGCGTAGATGGTCTGATTTTTCTGCCTGGCCTCCGCGCAGGGCGCAAGCATCAAGACCGTCAGCATGAAGATGACGATTTGCCGCGTCAGGCGGAACAAGGTCGGACAAAAAGCGTTCAGAGTCATGAGTCGGCTCCGCAGCGGAGCTTCCCTGGCTAGGCTTCGGGGTTTTCCTTGGGAGCCGCGAAGTCCACGGCCGGGCCCTGTTCCTCGCGGGGTTCCGCGGCCTTCACTTCGTTCCAGAGTTCGTCCTTTTCGTCCAGGCTGAGCGCCTTGAAATCGAGTCCGCGTTCGCGGGCCAGCTTTTCCATGGCTTCAAAGCGGGCGCGGAAGCGGTTGGCCGCAAAGTCCACGGCGGAACCGGCCTTGACGCCCATGCGGCGGCCGAGTTCCACGAGCGTGAAGATCATGTCACCGAGTTCGTGTTCCTTGGCGGCGTCGCTGCCCGAGGCGCGGGCATCGAGCAGTTCAAGCCATTCGGCCTCTACCTGCCGTTCCACTTCTTCGTCGTCGTCCCAGGTGAAGCCGGCGCCTGCGGCCTTGGCATGCAGCCGGTAGGCCTTGGTCAGCGGCGGCAGGCCGGAAGGCACGGAAGAGAGCACGCCCTTGGACGCTTCGCCTTCAGCTTCCTTTTCCGCCTTCTTGATG
>NZ_DBMAHT010000163.1:0-3828 GCF_057866825.1 Mailhella sp. | reverse complement strand
AGAGGGGAAGTCGCCCGGAAGGTTCACGGATGGCGCGCTGCGGGATCGGGTGGAAGATGTGCGCCGTCATGTTTTCGGCAGGCTCACGGCGTTCTTTCGGAATCGCAGCCGGAAACGTTGAGTTCTCCCATTGTGGAAGGAGAGCTCATGCAGAGCTCGGCTCCGCGCGGGGAAGAACGGGCGTTGCAGGCGCCATCCCCGAGCATCGGTCGGCGCAGTTTCGCGAGGGGAAGTGTGCTTTCTGCCTCTGGCGGGCGTTGCACAGTTTCCTCGCGCTCCCCGAGTGCGGGAATCCTTGTTATTCAGCGGCGACAAACGTTGAGCGTTGCAACGCGTTCCCACGCGCGGAAATTCTTTGTTCTCGGAGCGTTTCGCTTTTTTGCCGCTGAGCGTGTCCCTGCGCGCACGGGAACGTGGAAAGCCGTCGACCGCAACCAAGGACACCCATGAGTGAGTTCCCATGCGCATGGGAAGAGTCCATTCCCATGGAATACCGCTTCGTGAGGCGCAGACGCGGAATTACATGGGAAAACGCAGCTTTTGGCAGCTTTTGCCGGTCGGTTTCGGAGAAGTGCGGACGTGCGGAGGAAAAAGAACGTTCGGCGGTATGCCGCAGGAAAAAGCAGGCCGTGCGCGGCCATGCGACGGGAAAGGGGGAATCATCCTTTCCCGCCGCATGGCTGGAATGCTGGGAAAAGCGCTCAGGCGTTGCGTCCCATGTTGAACGCCTCTTCCATGGCGGCGCTGCCGGTCACTTCGCCTTTCTTCCACACGCCGGGAGCGAGAAGCACGCCCTTTTCCTGCGCGCCTTCCAGGCAGTCGGTAAAGCCGCGGAAGCCGTCGATGGTGCGTTCCAGCGCCTTTTTGTTGCCGTCGGCGGCGGTGGCGATGAAGTAGAATTCCTTGCCCGAAATTTCGGTGTAGCGGGGCACGGTTCTGTCGATGAACATTTTCATCTGCGCGCTCATGGTGTAGAAATACACGGGCGTGGCCATGACGATGACGTCGGCCTCGACAAGTCTGTCGAGAATGACCGCCATGTCGTCCTTCTGCACGCAGCGGTGGCTCTTTTCGTAGGCTCCGCAGCCCATGCAAGGATGCAGATTCTTTTCCCGAAGCGCGATTTTTTCCACCTTGTGCCCGGCTTCGAGCGCGCCTTTCATGAACTGATCACAAAGCAGATCGGAATTGCCGCCCTTGCGCGGGCTCGACGAAATGATGACGATGTCTTTCATGGTGTTTCCTGTGCGGTTGAAGGCCGAAGTTCGCCTCGAGGCGTTTTTCGTTCCCGAAGCGGAGTCCGCATGCGCCGCAGCGCGGCGGAACGTCGCTCCCCGACCATCGGAGAGACGGCAACGCTCAGGGTGGGCCTTTTCCCCGCCCCTGTCCATAGCCGATTCTTTCTATTTCTTGCCTGAAACTCTCGCCGACGGTGGAAGTCGTCCGTGCCGAAGCGGTGGGCCCGGAGACAAGATTCCGGTCCGGACAAGGGAGGGCGAAGGCACCCGCGTCGAAGCGGCGGGCAGGAGAAAAGATTTCGGCTCCGGACAGGGGCGTTCCGCAGGCGGCGTGCGTCGTCGGAACGGCCCTGCCGGAGAGTCGGCTAGTTTTTCGGAGCCAGAGCGTCGGCGTAGAAGGCGTTCATGTCTTCCTTGGTGGAGAAGGTGGCGATGAACATCTGATCCGCCATGGCGTCGGCCAGCGCCGGAGGAATGCGCCCGATCATTTTCATGTTTGCGGCGTACTTCTTCTCCAGTTCCTCGCGGGAGAGGCGGAATTCGCATCCGTCGCGGCGTCCGGCAAAGGCGCAGTAGAAGTGTTCGCCCACGGGCAGGGTGGAGCGGTCGAAGGCGATCATGTCCGCCCAGATCTTGTACACGTCGGTGCTGTTCGCGAAGTTCATCATGTCGGGGCTGTAGCCGCCGCTCGGGCGCATGTTCACTTCCAGCGCCACCACGTCGCCTTTCTTTCCCATGCCTGCCTGATCCTGCGTGAGCCGGAAGAATTCAAAGTGCACGAAGCGGCTCTTCACGCCGAAGCTTTTGGCCGTGGCGCGTCCGGCGGCGCGGGTGTCGTCGGGCAGATCCTTGAGAATGTAGTACATGACGTTTTCGGCGTTGTTCACCACGTCCATCAGCGACTTGGGCGTGATGTTGCCGGTCTCGAAGATCGGTTCGCCCTTGGAATTGTAGATGGCGTCGTAGGAATTGATTTCCGCGTGGATGAACTCTTCCATGATGTACGGCACGCCGGATTTCTTTTGCGCAAGAAAGGCGTCGAGGTCGGCCTCGGAGGCAAGCTTGCGCGTGTCGGACGCGCCCACGCCGTTGTCGGGCTTCACCACCACGGGCCAGCCCACGCGGCCGATGAAGTCAAGGCAGCCCTGTCTGTCGTCCACGAGGTGATAGGGCGCCGTGGCGATGCCTGCGCGGCGGTAGAATTCCTTCATGCCCGACTTGAAGCGGATGCTGGGAATGTCCTTGTTCTGGAATCCGCTCGTGATGTTGAAGTCGGTGCGGAGGGCGGCGTCGCGTTCCAGCCAGTATTCGTTGTTCGATTCCAGCCAGTCGATGCGGCCGTATTTGTGGATGAAAAAGCCCATGGCCCGGTACACTTCATCGTAATTTTCCAGACTGCTCACCTTGTAGTATTCGCTGAGACTGGCCCGAAGTTCCGGCAGAAGCTCGTCATAGGGCTGATCGCCTATGCCGAGCACGTTCAGGCCGTCGGCCTTGAGGTGATGGCAGAACTTCCAGTAGTTTGTGGGAAAATTCGGTGAAATGAACACAAAGTTTTTCATGGTGCCTTGATCCTCCTTTCGGCGCCTTCCTTCTGAAACGGATCGGCGACGCGCCGATCCGGCATCCCCCTGCAATTCAGATGTCAGGCTGCGCGTTCGCCGAGCAGCCACGGCAGAAAGTATTCCACCTGCCGGTACCACCACGGCCAGTCGTGATTGACGTCGTGTCCCCAGATGTCCACCCAGAGGTGGATGCCCTTTCTTTCAAAGATGTCCTTGAGCTGCCTCGTGGATTCGGGCAGTTCCCACGCTCCCTGGCCCACGCAGATGGCGGCGCGCTGGCTGTTGTACAGAGGAATGTAGGGATGATCGGACGGGAAATTTGCCATGTAGTCCACGGGAGAGTTGCGGTACACCACTTCGTCCATGTAGGAGCCGAAGCCGTAGCTCGCCGTGTAGATGCCCGAAAGCGCCAGCAGCCCGTTGAAGAGATCCGGGCGGCGCAGGTACAGATTCGCCGCGTGGAGCGCGCCGAGACTGCATCCGAAGGCGATGAGGCCGGGATGCCCGTCCCAGCCGTTGGCCACGCGCGCCAAGTGCTGACCGAAGGGCACGATTTCGTTGAAGAGATGATTCATCCACGCTTCGTGACGGCGGATGCGCCACCACGGATCGCCGCTCTTGTTGGACCACGTTTCCTGATCGATGGTGTCCACGGCAATGACCATGAGTCTGCCGTCTTCTATCCACGGGGCCATGGTGTCGGACATGTGGAAGTCTTCAAACGAGAAGAAGCGGCCGTCCTGACAGGGAACGAAGAGCATGGGACGGCCGGCGTGACCGTACACCTTGCATTCCATGTCGCGACCGAGGGCGGGACTGTATTCCTTGAAGTATCTTGTCTGCATGCTGTCCTCCGAGTTGGCGTCAGCCGTCCAGGCCGTACATGAGGGTGTCGATGAAGAAGGGCGTCTGTTTTTCCCAGCTGGCCTCGCTGTGTTCGCCGCCGGGAACCACGCGCGCGGTCAGATGGATGCCGCGGTCGAAAATGGCGTCGGCCACGAGGCGCAGATCGTGCGCCATGCGGC
>NZ_DBMAHT010000162.1:0-3848 GCF_057866825.1 Mailhella sp. | reverse complement strand
AAGGCCGGATCGTTGAGCAGGGCGAGTATGCGGTCGGCGCCGGCCTCGGCGGTCTGACGGGCGGTCATGTCCGCGGCGTGGGCGGGCAGGGCCGCGGCAAGCACGCAGAGAACCAGGGAGAGAAGGAAGATTTTGATGCGCATTATACACCTCCGAAAACGACTTTGCCGATCAGGGCTTCGAGGTCAAGGGCGGGTTCCGTGTCGGTAATGAGGCTGCCGGGTTCGAGCGGGGTTTCCGAGCCTCCGGGTGTGATGGCGATGTATTTGTCGCCGATGAGGCCGCTGGTCTTCACCGAGGCCATGACGTCTTCGGAGAGCGGCACGCCTTCGTTGATGTGCAGATCGACGTGGGCGGTGTAGTCCTTGGTGTCGAGCCGGATGGCGGACACCCGGCCGATGGACACGCCGGCGATTTCCACGCTGGCTCCGACGCGCAGACCGGCCACGGAGGAGAAGCGCGCGGTCACGGTGTAGCCGCTGTCGCCGAGCACTTCCATGCGGCCGAGCTTGATGGTGAGATAGGCCACGCAGACAAGGCCGATGACCACGAATATTCCAATGACGGTGTTCTTTGCAGCTGACATAGGTTCCTCGTTAATCGTCCAGCCATTCGGCCAGCGCCTTGCGTACGGAGCTGTCCAGGGGCGGAGCCGCCATGCGGCGGGATTCTTCAAATTTGCGGTCGAGAAAACGGCGCAGATAGGGGTCCTGCGACGCGTGAAGTTCTTCCTTGGAGCCGGAGAAGGCCGCGCGGCCGTTCTGGAGCACGAGCACGTGTTCGGCAATGTGTTCCACGCTGCCGAGGTCGTGCGTGACCACCACGGTGGTCATGGAAGGATAGCATGCCTTCATGTCGAGCAGAAGCTGATCCATCTGCGCGGCCGTGATGGGATCAAGGCCGGAGGTGGGCTCGTCGCAGAAGAGCACGGGCGGCTCCGTGACGATGGCCCGGGCGAGGCCTGCGCGCTTGCGCATGCCGCCGGAAAGCTCGCCCGGATAGTAGGAGCCGAACTTTTCCAGACCCACGAGAGCCAGGGTGCGCAGGGCGGCTTCGCGCAGGGTTTTTCTGGGCAGTTTCGTGTGCTCGACAAGGGGCAGGGCCACGTTTTCGGCGAGGGTGAGGGAGCTGATGAGCGCTCCGTCCTGAAAGAGCACGCCGAAGCGGCGGCGCATCTTGCGGAACTGCGTTTCCGACATGTTGCACACGTCGCGCCCGCCGATGCGTATGGAGCCCGCATAGGGGCGGTTCAGGCCCAGCAGCAGGCGCAGAAGGGTGGTCTTGCCGCAGCCGGATTCGCCGAGGATGGTGGTGATGGTTCCGGCGGGGATGACGGCGGAAAAGTCCTTCAGCACGATGCGGCCGTCGTAGCCGCCGTCGAGATGTTCAAGGGTGATGTCCCAGGCTTGCTGATTCATGCGCGCCTCAGAGAAGGAAGGAGGTGAGAACGTAGTCGGCCATGAGAATGAGCACGCAGCTCATGACCACGGCGGACGTGGTGGCGTTGCCCACGGCTTCCGCGCCCTTGCCGTCGCTTCTTCTGTGGGCGTTGTAGCCCTGGAAGCAGCACACGGTGATGACGATGACGGCAAAGACCACGGCCTTGAGAAAGCAGCCCTGCACGTCGTCCATGGTGACGCTGGACTCGATGCCGGAAAAGTAGCGGCCTTCGTTGAGTCCGAGCAGCACGCAGGCGGACAGGTAGCCGCCGAAGATGCCCACCACCGTGAAAATGGAGGTGAGCAGCGGAAACGTGAACAGGGAGGCCAGAAGGCGCGGGGTGACGAGATAGCCCGTGGGATTGATGTCCATGACTTCGAGGGCGTCGATCTGATCGGAGATGCGCATGACGCCTATTTCCGCGGTCATGGCGGAACCGGCTCTCGCAGTGATCATGACGGCGGTGAGCACGGGGGCCATTTCGCGGATGAGGGTGAGGGCGAGCAGGGAGCCGAGCATGCCCTGAGCGCCGAACATGGACATGGCGTAGAAGGCCTGCAGGCCGAGCACCAGACCGGTGAACAGGCCGATGAGCAGGATGACGAACATGGATTTCGCCCCGATGACGTATATCTGCTGGAGAATCTTGCCGAACAGCCGTCGGGAGCCGTATGCCTGCCTGAAACCTTCAAAGAGAAACAGCGCCATCTCTCCGAGGCGGTTCAGAAGATTCAGGACGGGTGCAAAGATTTCATTCATAATGTTGTCTTACTCCGGTGGATAAGTAGAGGGACGTTAGCCGATTTCCCGAATTTTAGCAACGCATGCGCCTGTTGCGGGGCCGGACGCTTGCATGATTTTTCCTGCAGGGGTATGAGAGAGGATTGTCATGTCATGATATGAGTTTTTTCAGGAGAATACCTATGTGTCTTGCCGTTCCCGTTCGAGTCGTGGAAGTGCCGGAAGAGGGAAAGGCCCGCGTTCAGGTGGGTCAGGGGGAAAATTATATGGAAATTTCCACCCTTCTTCTGCCGGAGGCTCCCCGGCTCGGCGACTACGTTATTGTGCATGCGGGCTTTGCCCTGCGTTCGCTCGACGCCGCCGAAGCGGAGGAATCGCTCAAGATCTTCCGTCAGATTGCGGCGCTCGGGGTGAACGAGGGCCGCGAGCTTGAGCGCCTCTGAGTTTTGACGCCGGCGGAGCGTCCGGCGAGCTGCGGCGTTTTTGAAGCGCGGGCAGCCTTTTTGCCGGGCGGGCCGCCGCGCTCCGGGGCTGATTCTTTGCGTCGGCACGCGCCGCTTCCGTGTTTTCCGATGGGAAACGCGGGGCGGCGTATTTTTTTGCCTTTTGTCGCCGCGCCCGAGGGCTTACGGAAAAGGGCGCGCCGCCTGAACCCGGCAGTTTTTTGGGGGGCTCGCGTGAGGGAAGGGAGAAGAGCCTCCGTGCCGTCTTCATGCTGGGAAAAAGGCGTGTCGTCGAAGCCCGTGCGTTTTCCCCGGTTTTACTTCATGAACAGCTTGAAGGGGGCGCTCAGCACGCCGCCCACCAGGTCGATGACGCCGGAGCCCAGATTGCCCACCGTGCCGGTCACCGCGCCGAGCAGTTTGTAGGTGATTTTCGGCGAGAAGAGATTGCCGGTGATGGAAAGGGGCATTTCCGGGATGCCCGCCAGCGTGACCGTGGCCTCGGCGTCGATGGTTTCCGTGGCGAGGCTGGCCGTTCCGCCGCCGGTGATGGTGATGGGAGAGCCCTTGATGAGAAAGTCGCGGCAGGAGGCCACGCCGCCGGAAAGGGCAATCGTCATGGACATGGTTTTGAAGTCCGTGCGGGATTCCTTTCGGGTTCTGTCGCCGTGGCCGGATTCAGGCGTCACGATGGCCCCGTTCGAGACGAAAAGCGAGAGCTTGCCGCTGAGCGCGTGTTTCCAGTCCTCCCAGTGCTTCTGCCGCGAGCGCAGGGAGGCGTCGAAGGTGCCGGTGCCGCCGATGAGCGTTTTCTGGCCTCTGTCGCGGCTGAAGTTCATCATGTTCATGTTCCGGCATCGGGTGACGAGGGAAAGATCCGCGGCGCTCTGATCGGCGGCAAGTGCGGCCTGAAAATGGGCTTCGGCCTGTCCTCCGCCGGGGAAGACCGCCTTGAGCGACGCGCTCAGCGTGCCGTTTTTCTGGGAAACGGGCAGGGAGACGTCGGCGAGCGTGGTGGAAAAGGCCCGCAGCCTGTCGGCCGAGAGCGTGAGGGACAGGTCGGTGTTCTTCAGGAAGGAGAGCGGCAGCGGCGTGGACGAGGAAGAGGCGCGGCTTTCCGTGGAGCGGTAGTCGTCGATATTGAGAAGGGGGAAGTTCAGCGCTCCGGTGAGGGTCGGCCTTCCCGAAAGCGACTGATGCAGGCTTCCGCTGAAGGAGGTGCCG
>NZ_DBMAHT010000161.1:0-3865 GCF_057866825.1 Mailhella sp. | reverse complement strand
CCGACACGGCAAACAAAAGCGGCATGAATCCTGCCGTGCCGCGGTACAGTGCCCCGGCCACGATGACGCCCGGCACGGGAATGTGCCATTCGCCGGTCATGGAAAACAGCGACCAGCCCGCAAGCGAGAGAAAAAACTGCGCGAAAAACACCACGGAAAACAGCCGCCACGCGAAGAGGCGCGTCCGGCCCGCCTTTGTCCTGTCCGCCAGACGGGCGCACAGCCACGCGCTCCAGCATCCGGCGGCAAGCGCCTGCATCACGCCGAAGCCCGGAGCCAGTCTGTGAACGAGCATGAGCTGCGGAGCAAAGCGCGCCATGCCAAAAAGCGGCACAAAGGCGAGCAGAAAGGCCGCCGCCTGCATGAGCCCTCTCTCCCGGCCACGGCAAAACCACGCCCGGCCCGCATTCGCCGAGGTCAGCAGGGCCGCGCCCGCGGTGAAGGCCGTTACCGACAGCATGATGATTGCAAGACGCGTCCAAGGCCTGCCCAGAGCCACGCGCATTTCCATGAGGCTCTGCGTGGTGACCAGCCATTCTCCCGCAAGCAGCAGAAGCAGGGCCGCCAGGGCCGGACGCATCCAGGCGCGCCGCGTCAGGCACATGAGCGCCCAGAGGATGATAGCCGCGGCCTCGCCCGCCTGCCCTGCGCGCCACACATGCGCCGCCGCCAGAGCGAGCGCGGGCACAAAAAACACGGGCGCAAGCCATGCGCGAGCAACCTTTTCTCCGCTTCCGCCGTTCTGATGCATGATCTTCCCTCCAGATGATTCCGTCGCCCGACCTTTTGCCGGACGAGCCGATGACTGCGCCGCAGCGCCCGACGCGCCGCGCTCCGCAGATGCGCAAAACAATGCCGTCACGCGCGGCGCCGTTTCAACGTTGCGCCGACGCAAGCCGCCCTGTCTCCGGGCAGGCTGCAATCCTTCCGACGCTCCCCGGGCAGACCGGACCCGGTCAGTCAACGCCCCGGGAGACCGCGCACACGCCCCGGCAATCGGCTTCCACCGGCGTTCGTCCCGTTCCCCGCCTGCGCAACATCTCAGCTACCCGCTGCCCGCAGAACCTCCGCGCAGCATTCCCCCGACGCTCGTCCGCCAGGCTCCGGGCCGACCTCGGCGCACATTCGAGACGCCCGTCTCCGCCCGGACCTTTGCCCGCCTGCCGCCGATGTCCGCGTTCTCCCGGCATCGCGCCGACGAACAGACGACAACGCGGAAAAGCGCCGTCCGACGCCCCCGCAACATCCCGCATCTGCGTCTTCCCCGCCACCCCGCCACCCGCACGATTCCGCCCCCTCACTTTTTCCCGCCAGCCTCGGTTCCGACGCCTCCGCGCAGACCGACGAGCCTCCCCGAACGCCTTTCCGAAGCGACCTTCATTCGGGTGCGTTCCGCCGGGCTCCAGTTTTCAGCCCGGCCCCGGTCAAGCCGCGCGCAGCCCCCGCCCTGCTTCCGTTCCCCGCGCGGATTCCGACTTCTCCCCCGCGCTCCGCTCTCCCTCTGGTTCCCGCGTCCGATCCCCCGCGTTTTCCTCGCGCCTTTTCCTGCGCCTTCCCCGCACTTCTGCCGCACTCTATCCCGCCTTTTTGCGCCTCATTTGTGAAAAAGCATCATAAAGTCCGCGCCGCTGCGCAAAACCTCTGCAATGCCGCGCATCTTCGCGCACTGCGCCCCGGCCTGCGCAGCAACTGCCCCGCAACGTCTCCCGCCGGTCACAGGTCGCCAACATAAAACAACTTCTTCGCTTCCGCCGTGACTGCGATCATGCTTTCATCGCCGTCCGCTCTCCTTTCCCCATACCCCGATGCCGGGCCCGTCAACGATTTTTCCGGATTTTTTCGTCAAGAAACCCTCTTTTGTGATTTAAATCACGGTTATTTTTCCTCCGGTACGCTATACCAAAAGCGCCGTGTGTTTTCATAAACCAGGGAGGAGAACCATGAAAGCGTCCAGACACGGTCCATGGAAAATGCTGCTGGGGGGCACCGCGCTGGGAGCTGTGCTGGTGCTTCTTGCAGCCGCCGGAATGCAATTTTCCGACTCAAGACCATTCTGTTCCACCTGTCACGTCATGCGCGAAGCCGCGCTCACGCACAGCCGCTCGCCGCATGCCGACCTCGCGTGCAACGAATGTCACGCGCCCCACAATCTGCTCGCCAAGCTGCCGTTCAAGGCGCAGGAAGGGCTGCGCGACGTCGTCGCCAACCTGCAGGGCAAGGAAGCGCCGCTCCTCGCGCGGCTGGAAACCCGGGAAGTGGTCAACGCCAATTGTCGCGCCTGTCACCGGGTCACCAATGAAGACGTCATGATGGCCAAGCCCTACTGCGTGGACTGCCACCGGGCCATGGCGCATCAGAAGAAAACCCCCGTCAGCTACAGGGAGGCGGCAGATGAATAAGATGAACATGCTCATGACAGGCGTTATCGTTGCCTGTTCCATCGTCAGCGCGGGCTGTCAGGACGATCCCCCCGTGGTGAAGACCCCCATTTACAACAGCGGCCTTCCCGCAAACACGCTCGACGCTTCGGCCTTTGAAAAGGCCTTCCCCCGCCAGTACGCCACCTATCGTCAGAACGACGAAAGTTCCGTCATGACCGAATACAAGGGGTCGGTGAACTTCCGCAAGAACGACAACGTGAATCCGCTGCCCAAGGGCTTCCGGGCGGGACAGCCGTATCTGAAGAATCTGTGGCTGGGCTATCCCTTCATGTACGAATACAACGAGGCGCGCGGTCACACCTACGCGGTCAAGGACATTCTCGAAATCGACCGCATCAACCGCTACGCCCCCGACGGCAAGGGCAACATGCCCACCACCTGCTGGAACTGCAAGGTGCCCGCCATATCGCAGTGGGTGGCCGCCGACGGCGACGCGGTGTGGAGCCGCGATTTCAACGAGTACCGCACCAAGGTGGACGTGATGAACGAAAGCATCAGCTGCGCCACCTGCCACGACACCACCACCATGGAACTGCAGCTCTACTCCATTCCGCTCAAGGACTGGCTCGCCAGAAGCGGCAAGGACTGGGCCACCCTCTCGCGCAACGAGAAGCGCAGTCTGGTGTGCGGCCAGTGCCACGTGGAATACTACTTCACCCACAAGGACAACGGTCCGGCCGGCAAGCCCGTGTTCCCGTGGGACAACGGCTTCGATCCCGAAAACATGTATGAATACTACAACACCCACGGCCCCAAGAACGGACCGTTCACCGACTTCGTGCATGCGGTTTCGGGCGTGAACATCATCAAGGCCCAGCACCCCGAATACGAAACCTGGCAGAACGGACCGCACGGCGCGGCGGGCGTTTCCTGCGCGGACTGTCACATGCCCTATCAGAAGCAGGACGGCAAGAAGTTCTCGAGTCACTGGTGGACCTCGCCCCTCAAGGATCCCGAACTCACGGCCTGCCGCACCTGTCATTCCGACAAGACTCCGGAATTCCTGCGCGCCCGCGTGCACGACATTCAGGAAAAGACGTTCCGTCAGCTTCTCAAGGCGCAGGAAACCAGCGTGAAGGCGCATGAGGCCGTTCGTCTGGCCAACGAGTTCACGGGCGAACGCAACGCGGCCTATGACAAGCTCATGGCCGACGCCCGCGAAAACGTGCGCAAGGGACAGTTCTTCTGGGATCTCATTTCCGCGGAGAACAGCGTGGGCTTCCACAATCCGGCCAAGGCGCTCGACACGCTCATGAGCTCCATGGAATACAGCCAGAAGGCCATTGATCTGTGCATCGAGGCCACGAACGCCGGCATCGCCGCGAACCTCGCCGGCGACATCAAGGACATCGTGCCGCCCATTCTCGAATTCAGCCGCAAGCTCCAGCAGGATCCGGAATACATGAAGAGTCACAAGTGGCTCA
>NZ_DBMAHT010000160.1:0-3901 GCF_057866825.1 Mailhella sp. | reverse complement strand
GCTTGAGCGCATAGTACACATGCAGCCCCCGCTTCTCGTCCGTCACGATCTCGGCGGACTTCAAAACGGCCAAGTGACGCGAAATCGTGGACATGTCCGCGCCTACAAGGCGCTGCAGCTCCGCCACGCACATCGGGCCGCGCGTCAGCGCCTCGGCCATCATGAGCCGGCTCGGATGCCCGAGCGCCTTGAATATCCGGGCCTGTGCCTCAATATACGATCTGTCCGGCAAACGCCGCGACAACAGCATGTCCATAGTTCCCCTCCCCATGCCTGTTAGTTGCGTAATTGACAAAATACACAACAAGAATCCCTGGTGTCAACGCTGCAACTCTCTGCTGCTTTTCTGCGATATCGACGCGATATTCACATTTTCGTGAATTTTTCGCCTATTGCACTGCGCAAAAAACGATGACATCATGCAACAATCAGGCACAAGGAACAGAAAACAGCGTCGACAGCGACCTTTTTCTCGCCATTTTTGACAATATTGAACGTTGCAGGAGGCACCCATGTTCAGAAAATTCTTTGCCGTCGCCCTCGGCGCGGCCATGCTTCTTTCCGGCGCGATGGCCGGCGAGGCCCTCGCCGCCAAATTCGTCACCATCGGCACCGGCGGCATCACCGGCGTGTACTATCCTACGGGCGGAGCCATCGCCAAGATCATCAATTCCAAGAAGGACGTGTACAACATCCGCGCCAGCGTGGAATCCACCGGTGCCTCCAAGTTCAACATCAACGCCATCAACAACGGCGATCTCGAATTCGGCATCGCGCAGGCCGACACCCAGTATCAGGCCTACAAGGGCATCGGCGACTGGGAAGGCAAGCCCGTGACCAAACTGCGCTTCGTGTTCGCCCTCGCGCCCGAAGCCGTGACCTTCGTGGCCGCCGAGGATTCCGGCATCAAGAGCCTTGCCGACGTCAAGGGCAAAATCATCAACCTCGGCGATCCCGGCTCGGGCAACCGCATCAACGCCCTCCAGGTCTTCAAGGAAGTGGGCCTCGAACCCGGCAAAGACTTCCGCGGCGAAGGCCTCAAGCCCGCCGACGCCCCCCACACCCTTCAGGACGGCCGCATCGACGGCTTCTTCTACACGCTGGGGCATCCCAACGGCAACATCAAGGAAGCCACGGCCGGCAAGCGCAAGTGCCGCATCGTGCCCATCACCGGCATGGACAACCTGCTCAAGGAATGCCCCTACTACTCCAAGACCTTCATTGACATGAGTCAGTATCCCGACGCCTCCAACGCTTCCGACGGGAAGGTGGAAACCATCGGCATGCTCGCCACCTTCGTGACCTCCGCCGACACCCCCGACGACATCGTGTACGCCATCACCAAGGAAGTGGTGGAAAACCTCGACGAATTCAAGAAGCTGCATCCGGCGCTGGAATCCATCACCAAGGAAAGCCTGCTGGAAGGCCGCACCGCTCCCTTCCATCCTGGTGCTGAAAAATACTTCAAGGAAGCCGGCCTGATAAAGTAGCAAAGCTGCGCATGCACGCTCTTTGCGCCGTTATGACGGATGATTTCGCGGGGGCCTGCCCAGGCTCGCCCCCGCGCGCCGTCTTTTGTTTTTCCTAACCTGCGGGATTCTCTCTCATGCCTCAGAAACACATTCAGACCACTCCGGCCGGAGACAAGTACAAGGAAGACCTGGCCCACGCCGAGCACGGCATGCGCGGCGACACCATGGGCATTACGGCGAAGATCACCTTCGTCGTGGCCCTGTGCTGGTCGCTCTTCCAGATGGCCAGCGCGAGCTTTCTGCTCATCGACTCCATCTTTGTGAAGGCCATTCACCTGGCCTTTGCCATCACCCTCGTTTACTTCAACATTCCCCTGCTCAAGCCCTCGTCCTCCTCGCGATGGGATCTGCGCATTCTGCTGGCCATGAACAGAGTGACCGTCATGGACTACATTCTCGGCATCATGGCTGCCGTGGCCGCGCTCTACATCTTTCTCGACTACTCCGGGCTCTCCTCCCGCCCCGGCGCGCCCAACGCCCGCGACATTCTCATGGGCATTCTGCTCGTGGTTCTGCTGCTCGAAGCCACTCGCCGCGTGCTCGGTCCGGCGCTGCCCATCATCTGCACGATCTTCATTCTGTACGTGTTCACCGGGCCCTATCTGCCCGATTTTCTGGCCTTCAAGGGCGCGTCGCTCTCCCGATTCATCTCGCAGATAACCATGGACACGCAGGGCGTGTACGGCATTCCGCTTCAGGTTTCCGCCACCGTGGTCTTCCTGTTCGTGCTCTTCGGCACCATGCTCGACCGCGCAGGCGGCGGCACCTTCTTCACGCAGCTCGCCATCAGCGGTCTCGGCAGATACCGCGGCGGCGCGGCCAAGGCCGCCGTGTTCAGCTCCGCCCTCTCCGGCATGGTGTCCGGCTCCAGCATCGCCAACGTGGTCACCACCGGCACCTTCACCATTCCGCTCATGAAGCGCGTGGGCTATCCCGCCGTAAAGGCCGCCGCCATCGAAGTGGCGTCGTCGGTCAACGGTCAGCTTGCGCCGCCCGTCATGGGCGCGGCCGCCTTCATCATTGCCGAATACGTGAACGTGCCCTATATCGAAGTGGCCAAGGCGGCCGCCATTCCGGCCTTCGCCTCCTACGCCGCCCTGCTCTGGATCACCCATGTGGAAGCCTGCAAGCTCGGTCTGCGCGGACTCTCCAAAGACGAACTGCCCCGCACCTGGGACGTGCTGCGCGGCGGTCTGCATTTTCTCTTTCCTCTGGCCATGCTGCTCTATGAGCTCATCGCCCTGCAGCATTCCGCCGAGCTTTCCGTGTTCCGCGCCATTCTCGTGCTCGCGGTCATCATGATCTTTCAGCCCGTGTGCATCGCCGTGGTGCGCAAGACCTCCAAGTGGCAGGCCTTCAAGGAAGGCCTCAAGCTGACCGTCTCCTCCATGGCCGCCGGCGCCAACAACATGGCCGGCGTGGCTCTGGCCACGGCTTCGGCAGGCATCATCGTGGGATGCGTCTCTCTCGGCCTCGGCCAGCAGATCACCTCGTTTGTGGAAGTGCTTTCCATGGGCAACATCTTCCTGCTGCTCATCATCACCGCCGCCGCAAGCCTGCTGCTCGGCATGGGACTGCCCACCACCGCAAACTACATCATCATGGCCTCGCTCACCGCTCCCGTGCTCGTGGAACTGGCTTCCGGCTTCAGCATTCACGGCGTGCAGCTCGCCGTGCCCCTCATGGCCGCGCACCTGTACTGCTTCTATTTCGGCATTCTCGCCGACGACACGCCCCCCGTCGGTCTTGCCGCCTACGCCGGAGCCGCCATTGCGAACGCCTCCCCCATTGCCGTGGGCATTCAGGGCTTCTTCTACGACATCCGCACCGCCCTGCTGCCGCTGGTGTTCATCTTCAACCATGACATCATTCTCTGGAACATCAACAGCCTGCCCGAAGCCGTCATGATCTTCTGCATGACCTCGCTCGGCATGGTCTGCTTCTCCTCCATGATTCAGGGATGGTTCATCGCTAAGACCAGCCTGCTCGACCGGCTGCTTCTTCTCGCCGCTTCGGTGGTTCTCATGTATCCCGCCCTGCTCACGGGCTTCTTCCTGCCTCAGGAACAGCGGCATTTCGGCTATCTGGCGGGCCTTGCCCTCATGGCTCTCGCGTACCTGCGGCAGAAGGCGGGCGCACGCACGGCGTCCGGGGAGGTTGCGGCATGAAAAGAAGAAAGGGCATCATCGCCAAGCGCTCCCTGCGCCCCAGGGCGATGAAAAAAATCGTTGACGGCAACGTGCAGCAGGAACTGCAGTGCGCGCACTGCAAGACCATATTCCCCGACTACCTCGGCCGCTGCCCCGAATGCGGCAGCGACGAATGGACCGCCCTCGTGGAAGTGAATCCCTACGCCCGCGTGCCCATGG
>NZ_DBMAHT010000159.1:0-3904 GCF_057866825.1 Mailhella sp. | reverse complement strand
CGCATACGCTCTTCGCAGAGCCGCGTGGCGCTTTCCGGCCTGAACGGCCGCATGAACGTCAAACACCTGTGGGCCAAGCCCGACGTTGATCTCGACGCCGGATTAAAAACACTGAAAACGCCGTCGCTCTCGCTCAACGGTCTGTCGCTCACGGCACAGGGAGGCCAGAGCAGCCTGCACGCCGCGCTGCAGAGCCGGGGCGACATCCGCTGCGACGCCGCCCTTCGCTGGAAAATCGGCGAATACACGCTCGAAAAGCTGGACGTCGATATGGTTCCGGCGCTGCTCGGCCTTTCAGGAGACGAAACGGCAGGCCTTCGCCTCGTCTCCCCCATCACGCTGCGCAGAAAAGGAGACACGTTTTCCCTGTCCGGGGCTTCGTTCGATCTTCTGCCGTCCGGCTCGATCGACATTTCCGGCAGCTGGTCGCCGAACAAGCTGTCCCTCAACGCCGACCTTGCGCTGCCCGACCTTGCCGCCTTCCGAGGCTTTTCGCAGGAACTGCCCTCAGGCTCGCTCGATCTGAATGCCGCCGTTGCCGGAACGCTGTCCCGCCCCACGGGAAACTTCAAGTTGAACTTGAAAAAAATTCTGCTTCCCGGCTCGACCATGCCTCCTGTCGATGCCGATGTCGTCGGCAGACTGGGCGTGTCGGGCAAGCGTCGCACGCTCTCCGTTTCCCTGGAGCTGCCGGAAAAAACACAGCAGAATCTCGGCCTCACAAGCTGCGTCGTGCAGGCAAATCTGCCCTTCACGTCTCCGGCACACGGCGCAGCCGTGCCCGACCTGCGCGGTCCTTTGCGCGGCGAGGTGCAGCTCTCCGGCGAGCTCGGCCGGATATGGCAGCTTCTGCCCCTGGCCGATCAACGGCTTTCCGGCGTCATTGATCTGACGGCCGATCTCTCCGGCACGTTGTCCGCGCCGGAAGTCACGATGCACGCCGCGCTCGACAACGGCCGCTTCGCCGAGCTCGTTCAGGGCGTGGAGCTCAGAAACATCCGCCTGCGCGCCGACGCCGACCGCATGAACGTCGTCAGAAAATCCGGCGGCCGACTCACGTTCGACCTTTCCGCCGAAGACGGACGCAAGGGCCGCGTCACGCTGAACGGCTGGTTCGATCCCAGAGATCTCGCGCTCTCCATCAACGGCAACATCGACAGGCTGTCTCCCCTGCGTCGGCAGGACATAAGCATCATGCTTTCCGGTTCGCTCGGCGTGTCCGGTACGGCAAACGATCCCAGCGTCCGCGCGGACATCACCGTGGACAAGGGACAGATACAGCTCGCCGACCTTCCCGGCGGCGACATCGTCACCCTGCCCATCGAACAGCCGGGCCAGAAGGCTCAGCCTCCGTCCCCGCCCCTGAAAGGAAGGCTGAACGTGCGCGTGCGCATTCCCAATCAGTTTTTCATCCGCGGCTACGGACTGGAATGCGAATGGAAAGGCGACATCAGCGCCCGCGGACCTCTCGCCAGGCCCGGCGTCACCGGCAACGTGCAGGCCGTGCGCGGCGGACTCGACGTGCTCGGCAAGCACTTCAATCTCGCCGAAGGCCGCATATCCTTCGACGGCGGGTGGCCCGTCAGCCCCATGCTGAACATCGTCATGGAATACACGGCCCCCAGCATCACGGCCGACGTCACGGTAAGCGGTCCGGCCACGAAACCGGAAATAGCGCTGTCCAGTCAGCCGACCATGCCGCAGGATGAAATCATATCCCAGATCATGTTCGGGCAGTCGGCGGGCACGCTGAGTCACGTGCAGGCTCTGCAGCTCGCCGCCGGAGCCGCGCAGCTTGCGGGTCTGGGCGGGCCGGACGTCATGGGCTTCGGCCGAAAGCTGCTGGGACTTGACGTGTTCAAGCTGAACTCGGACAATACTTCTTCCGACGACGGCAACTCCGACATGTCGAAGACCTCGCTTGAAATGGGAACCTATGTGCTCGACAACGTCTATGTCGGCGTGGAACAGGGCATAGGACGCGACAGCGATACCGGCGCCGTGGTGGAAATAGAACTCACCCCCAGCCTTGAGGCGCAGGCCAAGGCCTCGTCCAACAAGACGGAGTTCGGCCTGGAGTGGAAGAAAAATTACTGATATCTGCGGAATATCCGCAACAACGAGCAGTCCGGGGAAATCCGGACACAACGAAAGAGGCCAAAACATGCCTGAGTCTTCTGAAGACGCCTGTTCCATGGACGTCGAATTTTCCGTCCGCTACGGCGAAATAGGAGAAAACGGCGTCGCCACGCTTTCCTCGCTGGGCAACTGGCTGCAGGAATCTGCGGGCAGAAATGCCGACGTCCTGGGTTTCGGCGAAAACGATCTTCTCCAATATCATCTCACCTGGGTGCTGACGCGGCTGGTGCTGCGCATCGAGCGCCTGCCCCGCGCGGAAGAAAAACTGCGCGTTCACACCTGGCCCTCCACGTTCGACCGCTTCCGCCACAGAGGCTACGAAGTGTACGACGAGCAGAACCGTCTCATCGTGAGCGGAGGCAGCGCATGGTCGGTCATGAGCCTGGCCGACCGCTCCATGGCCCAGCTTCCCGACGAACTGGTTCCGAGATATCCTTCAGCGCCGCGCCCCTGTGCGCCCTTTGCCTGCCGCGTCATTCCCCGCCTCCGTGCGCAGCAGCCGACAAACGCGCTTCTCAGAGTGCGCAAGGACGATCTGGACATCAACGGTCACGTCAACAACACCAGATATCTGGCCTGGATTCTGGAACCCCTGCCGCCGGCCTCGGCGCTTGCATCATCCGCCGGCGAACCTCCGATGCCCCGTCTGGTGGACATCACGTTCCGTGCGGAATGCTTTCCGCAGGAAGAGCTGAACTGTCTCTGCGCTTCCTCGCCCGCTCCGTCCGGCACGGAGTCCAGCATTTTCGGACACGACGTCTCCTTCGCCGCCCTTCACTCCATTCAGCGGACTGCCGACGGAAGCGAAGTCTGCCGCGCGCTCACGCTGTGGGATCGTGCCCCGGGAAAAAAGCTCTGACAGGGAAGGCCGGAGAATCAGCGACTCCGGCCTTTTTCAAGATAATCCGCACGGCCGTGCCGCAAGGCGGGCGAGGATTCAGCCCTTTACCCTGCAAAAGGTCGCTTACGCCGCGGCAGTTCCAGAAATGAAGCAACGCCCGAACCTTCTCCGGGCGTTGTTCGGAACTCCGGTTTTGCTGCTGCATGCTCGCCGCCCTGCTCTGCGCGCCCCTCGGCTGCCGGCAGAAAAGGCGTTCCCGCAGCGCTCAGGAAGAACCCGTCGGCAAATCTTTGCAAGACGACTGCGCACTCGCAAAACTGCGGGCAGATGCGGCATGATACTCACGCCGCTCATGAGTATCATGGGCTCATCCTCTTTCCGCGTTCTCTTTTTTCCGTATGGTGAAGAAAAAAGGAGAACGCATGGACACCGCTCTTGAAGCCATTTTCACCAGGCGCAGCATACGCAGATTTTCTCCCCGCTCCGTAGAAGGCCGGATGCAGAAAACGCTGCTCAAGGCCGCCTTCGCCGCGCCTGCGGCAGAAAACGCGCAGACAAAACGTTTCATCGTCATTACCGACAGAGACAAGCTTCAAACGTTGCCGTCGCTGCACCCTTCGGCAGGGCCCGCGCAGGACGCTCCGCTTGCCGTGCTCGTCTGCTGCGACACCTCCGCCTCGCCGCAGACGGTCTTCTGGCCTCAGGACTGCGCCGCCGCCACGCAGAACATCATGCTGGCCGCGCGGATCATGGGACTCGGCGCGCTCTGGTGCGGCATTCATCCTCTTGAAGAGAGGGAACAGGCGTTCATGTCCGCCTTTTCCCTGCCGGGCATGGTGCGCCCGTTCAGTCTTGTGCTGATCGGCTATCCGCTGCAGGACTTCTTTGAGGAAAACCGCTACGATCCGAACTTTGTTCATGGGG
>NZ_DBMAHT010000158.1:0-3911 GCF_057866825.1 Mailhella sp. | reverse complement strand
CAAATCCAGGTCTCCCCCCTCGGCAACGGCAAAAGCGCCCTCTCCGGCCCCGGCGTCTCCCGGGTGTGAAAGGCAGGAAAGGCAGAAAGAGAGAAAAGGCAGAAAAGACAGGAAAGGCATGCGGGGGAAATAATTCCCCCCGCGCCCCCCTGTTTCCGCCGAAGGCTTCGCCCTCGGCGGGGCGGGAGTGCAGGGTGCATGGCGCGTTGCCCAAAACGGCGGGCGTTCGGAAAGGCAGGGACTGCGAGGGGCGGTGTGCCTGGCGGGCGCGGTTCGGGCTGCGGACGCAGTGCAGGTGTGCGCTTCCGCGCCCACCTGCGGTGGCCGACACTGATTCCGGCCACGCCGGAATCAGTGTGAGTAAGGAAGGATTTCCAGATGTTGGGGGAGAGAATATCGGGGGCAGATTCGCAATGCAGACCGGATGGCCCTCTCTCAACGCTCTGGGGAACACGGGCGACATCAGGAATCCGGCCGACGGTCATAACAGCCGGAATTCACTTCCGGCGTCAAGCGCAGCCGCCGTCGTGCAAGTGGTGCAGGCCGTCAAACATGTAAATTGCGCAAACGGGACGCGCAGCCCCGGGCGTTCGTCAAACCTGTGACTTGCGGCGACGCAGCTGGGGAAGAACGAGTTTCAGGAAGATGGCGAGGGAGACGAGCTGTCCCAGCGCGCCCACGCGATAGGCGGCGTCCATGCCCAGGGCGTCGGCAATGACTCCGCCGCTCAACAGGGCGAGGAAAAGGCCGCCGTCCATGCCGATGAAGTACATGGAACTTGCCACGCCGCGGCGGGACTTGTCGGCAAGGGACATGAGAATGGTCTGAAAGCTCGGCATGAGCGCGCCCAGCGAGATGCCGAGCCACGTGCCGCAGAGCACGAACACTATGGGCGACGCGGTGCAGGAAAGCAGCATGGCTCCGCCCAGGGTGGCGAGCTCGGAGAAGCAGATAAGCTGCGCAATGAAGCCGTGATCGACGATGTAGCCGGAAAAGAGTCGGCTGCCCATGAGTCCCAGGCCCATGAACAGGAAATAGAGGCTGGCGTAGTCGGCAAGGCCGTTTTCTCTGGCGAGCACGGAAAGGTAGTTGGTAATCATGCCCTGCATGAAGGAGGCGATGAGCAGCGCGAGAAGGGCAAAAATGCCTTCCTTCATGAAGAACATGTCGGGCGAGAGCTTCTTTTGCCGTATGACGATTTGCTTTCGCGGACGCAGAAGCATTTGAAACACGGCTCCCGCGAACGCGAATCCCGCCGGGACCCAGAAGGCGGCGGCATAGGAAAAGGCGGCCGCGGAGAGGCCGAGCATGGGGCCGAAAATCATGCCGAGCGACACGGTGCTGCTGAAAATGCCGATGCCTGTGCCCATTTTGCCTTCGGGCATGAAATCCACGGCAAGCGTGGCCTGCGAGGTGGTCATGGAGGAAAAGACCAGGCCGTGCGTGAAGCGGACAAGCATGAAGACCAGCACGCCCGAAGCCACAAGGCAGAGCGGAAAGCAGACCACACAGGAAAGCGTGGAGAAAATGAGAACGTGCCGTCTGTCGAACCTGTCGGCAATGACGCCGGAAAAAGGCCGGAACAGCAGCGCCACCAGAGGAAATACGGCCATGGCCACGCCCATGACGGATTTCTGACAGTGCAGCACGTCCATGAGATAAAGCGGCAGCACGGGCATGATGGAATATCCCGCCATGCAGGTGCAGAGATTGGCCAGACAGATCAGAACGAAATTTCGGGTGAAGAGCGTTTGCCCGGGGACCGGTTTCGGATTTCCGTCGTTTTGCTTCATGGTACGCACTCCGGAAAAATGACCGCGCATGGCGGAAAAGGTTCCTTTGTGTCTGATACCATGTTTTCTCCGTCTGCGTAAAGTCGGAGCGCAAGCCCCTGCTCCGTCGCACGCAGCCCCTTAATATTCTCCCCCCAACTATCTGGAAATCCTTTCCTTGCAGTCTCCCCGAAGAGCACACAGGCCCATTTGCGCAAGACACACTGTACGGCCTGCGAAACTTGCACGACGGGCATGGCGTTTAACGGCGGGAGTGAATCCCGCCTGCTTATGCCCGTCGGCGCGACCGTCTGAAGACAGGTCGCGGGCCCCCGAGCGTTGAGAAACGGCCTTTCGGCCTACTTTCCCCCCCTTCGCCTTGCTCCGCGCATAATCTTCCCGTTCACCCTGTCCTGCTGAAGCAGCTTTAGCTGCGAAGCAGAAACAGGGGGGCGCGGGGGGAATTATTTCCCCCGCATGCCTTTCCTGTCTTTCCTGCCTTTTCTGCCTTTCCTCTCTTCCTGCCTTTACTTTGCGGGGCGGTCGAAGCGGGGGACGGGGAGGTGGCAGCCGCCGCGGCCGGTGCGTTTTGTGAAGTCCTGGTGCCAGGCTTCGGCCTCGTAGAAGGGGCCGGCGGGTTCGAGTTGGGTGACGACGTCGTAGCCGAGGCGGCGCAGTTCATCAATGAGCTTTTGTGCGGTCTGCTTCTGATTTTCGTCCAGCCAGAACACGGCGGAGCGGTACTGGCTGCCCACGTCCGGGCCCTGGCGATTCAGCTGGGTGGGATCGTGGATTTCAAAGAAACGGCGCACGATGGCTTCATAGCTGATTTTGGCGGGATCGAAGCGCACAAGCACGGCTTCGGCGTGGCCGGTATCGCCGCGGCAGACATCCTCATAGGACGGCCGGTCGGTATGCCCGCCCGTGTAGCCGGAACGCACGTCCACCACGCCCGGCAGCTTACTCATGGCGTCTTCCACGCCCCAGAAGCAGCCGCCCGCAAGCACCGCCACACTGGTTCCGTGAACCTGCGTGTACAGCGCAAGCCCCAGCTTTTCCTTCTCGCTGCCCGCAGGCGCAAAGCTCATCGACAACGAATTCACGCAGTAACGCGTATTCTTTTCCGTCAGCCGCTCGCCTTCAAACACGTGCCCCAGGTGCGCCCCGCAATGATTGCACACGATCTCCACGCGGCGACCGTCGGCATCGGGCAGACGACGCACAATGTCGGGCAGCGCATCGTCAAAGGCGGGCCAGCCGCATCCGGAATCAAACTTGTCCGACGAACGATACAGCGCTACGCCGCACTGACGGCACAAATACGTTCCCGCCGCCGTGTTCTTTTCATACTCACCGGACCACGGCGCTTCCGTGGCCTTGCGGAGAATCACATCCGCTTCCCTGGGCGTGAGAGGCGGCACGGCAGCATCGCCGCGCGCCACAATACGAAATCCGCTCTCTGTCATGGCAACCGGCTCCCGTAAAGGGTCAAAGGTTGGACGGGTAAACTTCGCCGCCGCGTCGCTTGCAAAAAGAGCCAGCAGCAGCACAAGGAAAAAGGCGCGTCGCGCTCTGACCTTGTCGTACATGGCACCCTCCTTATTAAGAATCTTTACTGATAAGTAGTCGCGCTCCGATAAAAAAGCAAGTCATTTCTTGAGACATGCAAAAAAAAGTCATTCCACGGAGGAATCAAAGATTTCCACAGTCCTCCTGCATCGAGCTCATGATGAATCTGCGCTCCAAATGCGGCTTGCTCCGTTCTGGTTTGCCTGCGGCTCCACCTCGCCGTAGCAAACGCCACTGCCAAACGTGCAGCGCTCCCCACGCGCTTTGCTCCGCCGGGGATCGGGATTTCCCCCGGGCAAGCCCTGCGTCGTGCTTCACTGTGGGGGGAGGCATCGGGACTTTGCTTGCGCGTACCTCATGACTGCCCGGAAGTTCGAGGGAATGTCGAGAGCTGCCGCGCCGCGCACGCTCTCGCCTCTGTTTTTGCCCTGCCCTCCTCGCAGTTGCCGTAGAGTTCCTGACCGATCCTTTTATTCTCGCACCAGTCCTCGCCTGCGCCTCAGTTCCGTGCCGCCGTTTGCCGATAAAAAAAGGCAGCTCGTTGCAGAACTGCCTTGGCACTCATTTGTG
>NZ_DBMAHT010000157.1:0-3989 GCF_057866825.1 Mailhella sp. | reverse complement strand
AGGGAGTTGACCTGGGTTTCCGGGCCCTTCACCGTGACGAAGGACGGCTCAAGAATGGCGTGGGAAATAAGGTAGGGCGAATCTGCCGGCAGGGGGAGCATCTTGTTTTCGAGCGGCACCACGCGTTCGGTGAGGGCGTCGGCCTCAAGCACGAGTCTGCTCGGCATGATTTCGAGTATTTCAAAGGCCTTGAAGTCGGGCATGGAATCCACGGCCAGGGGCAGGGCGGTGGCGCCGCGCTGCACGCCGGAGAGATCCACGGTATAGACGAGGTCGCGCGAGTGCAGATTGCGCAGAAGTTCGGCGGAGCCGCGCAGGCGCACGGAAATGTGATTGACCATGCCCTCGCGGATGACGAGTCCGTCGGGCAGGCCGCGGTATTCCACGCGCAGTTCGACCTGCGTTTCCACATGATCGCGACCGACGACGAGATACCACAGCCCCGTGGCGATGACGAGGGAGAGCAGTACGGAAAGAACGGTCTGCAACCGGCTGTTATTGATTGAGGACATTGGCCAGTATCCGTTCCAGGCGTTCTTGATTCAGGGGATTGGAGAGGTGGCCGTCCTGGGCTAGGGTCACTTCTCCGCGTTCTTCCGATACCACGATGGAGATGGCGTCGCTCACTTCGGTGATGCCGATGGCGGCCCGGTGACGGGTGCCGAAGTGCTGACGGGCGACGTTGGCGAGCGGCAGCACGCAGCCTGCCGCGGTAATGCGGTCGTTGTGGCCTATGATGACGGCGCCGTCGTGGAGCGCCGTGTTGGGAAAGAAGATGGTGGCGAGCAGATCCTGCGAGACCACGGCGTCGATGGTGACGCCCTTTTCGGTCATGTCGCCGAGGGCGACGTTGCGTTCGATGACGATGATGGCGCCGATGCGGCGGGCGGCGAGGGCGCAGGCGGTGCGGCTCACGGTGCTTATCATTTCCGTGCGCACGTTGGCCTTGCGCCGGAAAAGATGCCGGAAGTTCATGTTGGAGAGCGCCTGGCGGATGTCCTGATGGAACAGGATGACCACCACGAGGAACAGGGAACTGAACACGTTCTGGAGCAGCCACACGAGGGTGAACAGGCCGAGAAACTGGGCGGCCGCGAACAGGATGAGCAGCAGGAGCAGGCCGTTCAGGGCGGCCATGGCGCGCGTGCCCCGCACGAAGCGGATGCCGTAGTAGCAGAGAATGGCTACTATGAGTATGTCCAGCAGGTCTCGCCAGCCGAATGTCAACTGTCCCAGTGCGAACATGTCAGTCTATCCAGGGGGTGAAGTGTTCCGCGAGGGTGAGGGCTCGCCGGGCGGAGGCCACGTCGTGAACGCGGTGATGGAAGACGCCGCGCGCGGCGAGCAGTGCCGTGCAGACGCTGGTGGCTTCGATGCGTCTTGTCACGTCGAGGCCGAGCAGGTCGCCGAAGAGGCTCTTGTTGGAAACGCCGAGCAGCACGGGACGCCCCAGAGCGAGGAGTCTTTCGATGCCGGCGAGTATCTGACAGTTGTGTTCCGCGGTTTTGCCGAAGCCTATGCCCGGATCGAGCATGATGTTTTCTTCGGGCAGACCGGCCTTGACCAGGGCGGTCATGCGCGCTTCGAGGAAGGCGACGACTTCGTCGAGCACGTTTTCGTAGTGCGGATCGTTCTGCATGGTGCCGGGGGTCATGCCGGGGCGGCAGTGCATGAGCACGTAGCCGGGGCGGTACTGAGCGAGCACGTCGGTGATTTCGGGCTCCCACACGCCGGCGGAGATGTCGTTGATGATGTCGGCGCCGGCTTCGAGCACGGCGGCGGCAACGGCGGTGCGCCAGGTGTCCACGGAGAGCAGGGTGTCGGGCGGGGTGCGTCTGCCGCGTCCTTCGGAAAGGGCGCGCACGAGAGGCAGCACGCGGCGCATTTCGTCGTCGGGGGGAACGTCCTGCGCGCCCGGACGCGACGAAGCCCCGCCGAGATCAAGCACTCTGGCTCCGTCTGCGGCGAGGCGTCTGGCGTGGGAAAACGCGCTTTCAAAAGAAGGGTGCCTGCCTCCGTCGAAAAAGGAGTCGGGCGTTACGTTCACCACGCCCCACAGCGTGAAGCGCGACGGCGTACCGCCCTGTTTTTCGGTGGAAACAGGGCTGAATGCCCCGTTGCGAAGCATCCAGACCGTGTCCTTATTCATCGTTATTTGTCTCCCCTGTCGGCTCCTTCGCCGGAGGCGGAAGAGTCGCTTGCGGCTTTTTCCTCAGGCTGAGGGGCCGCGGTCTCCGCAGGGGGCGTCGCGTTGGACTGGCTGTTCCCGGCGTTGTTCTTTTCGTCTGCGGAGTGTTCTTCCTCAAGATGGAACTCGCCCGCGTTCTGCCCGTTGATCTGAAAGGGGGGCAGCTTTTCGCCCCGCATGAGGATGTCGATGTCCTCGCCGGAAATGGTTTCGCGTTCCAGCAGGGCGTGCGCAATGGCGTGCAGCATGTCGATGTGCTCGGTGAGCAGGGTGCGGCAGCGTTCGCGGGCCTCGTCGATGAGGGCCTTGACTTCGCTGTCCACGAGGCGGGTCATGTCGTCGCTCACGGCGCGGGTGTGGCCCCATTCGCGGCCGAGGAAGACTTCCTCTTCATGTTCGCCCACGGTCTGCGGACCGATCTTGTCGCTCATGCCCCATTCGCACACCATCTTGCGGGCCATCTTGGTGGCGCGGTCGATGTCGTTGCCTGCGCCGGTGGTGATGTCGCCCATGATGATCTCTTCGGCCACGCGGCCGCCGAGCAGCACCACGAGGTTGTTGCGCAGAAAGTCGCGGGAGTAGCCGTGGCGGTCTTCATTGGGCAGCTGCATGGTCACGCCCATGGCGCGGCCGCGGGGAATGATGGACACCTTGTGAACCGGATCGGTGCCGGGCAGGAGCTTGGCGGCGAGGGCGTGTCCGCCTTCGTGATAGGCGGTGATCTTCTTTTCTTCGTCGCTCAGGATGAGGCTGCGGCGTTCCTTGCCCATGAGGACCTTGTCCTTGGCGTATTCAAAGTCGGACATGTTCAGGCGGTCCTTGTTGAGCTTGGCGGCCTGAAGCGCGGCTTCGTTCACGAGGTTTTCAAGGTCGGCGCCGGAGAATCCGGGCGTGCCCTTGGCAATGGTGGTGAGATCCACGTCCTTGGCGAGGGGGGTGCGGCGGGTGTGGACTTCGAGAATGCGTTCGCGGCCGCGCAGATCGGGCGTGGAAACCACGACCTGACGGTCGAAACGGCCGGGACGCAGCAGCGCGGGATCCAGCACGTCGGGACGGTTGGTGGCCGCAATGAGAATGACGCCTTCGTTGGATTCAAAGCCGTCCATTTCCACGAGCAGCTGGTTGAGGGTCTGCTCGCGTTCGTCGTGACCGCCGCCGAGACCTGCGCCGCGCTGACGACCCACGGCGTCGATTTCGTCGATGAAGATGAGGCAGGGAGCGTTCTTCTTGCCCTGAGCGAAGAGGTCGCGCACGCGAGAGGCACCCACGCCCACGAACATTTCCACGAAGTCGGAACCGGAAATGGAGAAGAACGGCACACCGGCTTCACCGGCCACGGCGCGGGCCAGCAGGGTCTTGCCGGTTCCGGGAGGGCCTACGAGCAGCACGCCCTTGGGAATGCGGCCGCCAAGACGCGTAAACTTGCGCGGATTGGAAAGAAATTCCACAACTTCGGCAAGTTCTTCCTTGGCTTCGTCCACACCTGCCACATCGGCGAACGTGACCTTGCCCACCTGATTCTGATCCTGCATGCGCGCACGGGAACGGCCGAACGACATGGCCTTTCCGCCGCCGCCCTGCATCTGACGGGCAAAGAAGATCCACACGCCGATGAGCAGCAGCATGGGGAACCACGAAATGAACACCGACATGGCAAGCGGCGTTTCTTCGGGCTTCTTGACGTCGATGACCACGTTCTTGTTCTTGAGTTCCTGAACGAGGTTCGGATCGTTGGGGGCATAGGTGCTGTAGGTGCGGCCGTCGTTGGTGACGACGGTGATGTTTCTGTCTTCGATCACCA
>NZ_DBMAHT010000156.1:0-4036 GCF_057866825.1 Mailhella sp. | reverse complement strand
AGGGCATAGGCATGCACGCCGTGCTTCTCATCGCCTATGTGTTGTGCATCAAGTACATCGGCTTCTACGTGTCTTCCGCCACGCTGGTGTTCATTCTCTGCACCGTGCTGAAGAACGATCTGAAGGCCAGGGATCTTTTCTGGAACGTGGTGTTCACGCTGGTGTTCGTGGCCGTGTGCTACGTCATCTTCTCCCTCGGCTTCAGCGTCAACACGCCCCGCGGCATTCTGTTCTAGTTCACTTTTTCCAGCAACCATCAGGGAATTCGCCGGATTCGGGAACTACCGGTCTGGCGGATTCGTTTTTTCGGGGCGTGACGGACGTGCCGTCGCGCCTTCGGATGCGGAAGGCGGCGGTTCGGACAAGCTTCCGATGCGCCGCAAACGCCCGGCCTGCGCCTGAAGACGTGTTCGTACTGTCGGCAGAGCGCGCCTTAGCGCGGCGCCGGGCGGCTCCGCAGCACGACAATCGGAATTCTGACAGTTTCTGCGCCGAGATCCGGCGGCGTGTTGCGTCTGCCGGGCGATGGTTAGATTACAAGGAGGCATGAGATGGCTTTTCCTCACCTTTTCACCCCCGCGAAGATCGGGAATCTTGAAATACCCAACCGCTACGTTCAGACTTCGGTGCAGACCCGGGGCGGAACGGAAGACGGTTTTGTGGGCGAACCGCTGTTTGCCTTTCACAGGGCCCGCCTGGGGCAGGCCGGTCTCGTCACCGTGCAGCAGACCTTTGCGTGGCCTTCCGTGAAGCTGGCGCAGGGCCTTGCCCTGTGGGACGACAAGTACATTGAAAAGCTCGCGGAGCTGGCGGCGCTCATCAAGTCCGGCGGCGCAAAGGTGTTTCTGCAGCTCGGCGGCGCAGGCTCCCGCGCGGGCACGAAGAAGGAATGCATCGCGCCTTCTCCGGTGCGCGGCTCCTGGGATCTCGTGGTTCCCAGAGAAATGACACGTCAGGAAATTCTCGACTACATCGAATGCTACGCCCAGGCGGGCAAGAGACTCTACGAAGCCGGATTCGACGGCTTTGCTCTGCACGGCGGTTCCGGCAAGTTCATCAGTCAGTTCCTGTCGCCCTACAGCAACCGCCGCACCGATGACTTCGGCGGCACGGCGAAAAAGCGCATCGCGCTTCCCCGCATGATTGTGGAAGCCATCCGCGAGCGCACCCGCGACGACTTTCCCGTGTACATCCGCTTCCCGAAGTGCGACTACATGGAAGGCGGCATGACTCTCGACGAGGGCATTGAAGAGATGGGCTATCTGGCCGAGGCCGGTGTGAACGCCTTCCTCATGACGGGCGGCGGTCAGGAACGTCTGTGGCACGGTGTTCCCATCTATGCGGAAGGTTCGGCGCAGAACATCGCCGACACCGCCAAGGTCAAGAAGGCGCTTCCCGATGTGGCCATCATCGCAAGCTGCGGCCTGCACGATCCTCATGAGGCGGACAAGATGATTGCCGACGGCGTGGCCGACTTCATCGGCATTGCGCGTCCGCTGCTGGCCGATCCCGACTACGTGGGCAAGCTGCGCCGCGGCGAGGAAGACACCATCCGTCGCTGCGTGCGCTGCAACAACTGCCAGACCTGGGCCTCGCGCCCCAGACTGGTGGGCCGCGGCATGTGCTGCACGGTGAACCCCGCCCTGATGATGGAAGACACCTATGTTTCCCGTCCTGCCGAAAAGTCCAGGAACATCTATGTGATCGGCGGCGGTCTGGCGGGCATGCGCTGCGCGCTCGCGCTGGCCGAACGCGGCCACCACGTGGATCTTTTTGAAAAGACCGGTGAGCTCGGCGGTCAGTGGCTGGTGGCTTCCGCCGGCGACGACAAGGCGAGTTTCCGCACGCTTGTGCCGTGGCTGAAGAAGAACATGGACAAGGCCGGCGTGCGCATTCACATGAACACGGCGGTGACGCGCGAACAGATCATGGCGGCGCATCCCGACGAAGTGGTGCTGGCCACGGGCGCCACGCCCCGCGCGCTTTCCGGCGTGGACGGTCAGGACAGCGGCATGCCCATCGTGTACGCCATGGACGTGCTGCGCAACAAGGTGAGCACCGGCGAGCGCTGTGTGGTGCTCGGCGGCCGCTACATCGGTCTGGAAACGTCGCTCAAGCTCGCCCGCGAAGGCAAGAAGGTGTGCCTTGTGGAACTCAACGAGCTTGGCCGCGGCCTCATTTCCCGCATCCGCGGCTGGTTGTTCCAGGAAATCGCCAACTGCGACAACATCCGTCTGTTCCCGGATTCCACGCTGTTCCGTCTGACCGCGCATACCGCGGAAATCGATCACGGCCACGCGCTCTTCCCCGTAAAGGCCGACACGCTGGTGCTCGCCATCGGCACGGTGCCGGACAAGAAGCTTCAGGAATCGCTCGGCGACTGCGGCATTCCTGTGTATACCATCGGCGACTGCGATCACATAGGCGATGCCTACGAGGCCATGGATCAGGGCCTGGCGCTTGGTCTGAAGCTGTAAACAGCAGGGGAAATTTCCCCTGATCTGCGGAAGCGTTTTTGCATGAAAAGAGCCCGTGTCGTTGTTCGGCACGGGCTCTTTTCGTCTTGGAGCTTGTTCAGGATCGGCCCCGAAGGGCATGTCGTCATGCTCGGATGTTTAAGTGGGACGGGGAGTATCCGTTCCCGAAGGAAGGTCCTTTTGAGTCTGCGGTCATGAGGGCGGAGCGTCGCACCCTCATGACATGCCGCCAGGCGGCAGAGATTCGAGTATCGGAAGGCGTCGTCGGGAATCAGTCGCCGCGCTTGCTTTTGGCGATGGCCACCACCACGCCGGAGAGGGCCAGCAGACCGATGAGGTTGGGCAGCACCATGAGGCCGTTGAACATGTCGGACATGTTCCACACGAGGTCCACCTTGAGGCCGGAGCCGATGACGATGAACACCACGACGATGGCGGCGTAGATTTTGACGTATTTTGCGCCGAACAGGGCCTTCACGTTGGCCTCGCCGAAGAAGTACCAGCCGATGATGGTGGAAAAGGCGAAGAAGAACAGGCAGACGGCGATATAGATGTTGCCGAGGGAGCCGAACACCGTGTCGAAGGCGATCTGGGCGAGTTCGGTGCCGGTGCTGCCGCAGTTCCATTCGCCGGTGATGACGATGACGAGGGCGGTGCAGGTGAGCACCACGAAGGTGTCGATGAACACGCCCATCATGGCCATCATGCCCTGATCGTCGGGATGGGCGACCTTGGCCAGCGCGTGGGCGTGGGGCGTGGAGCCCATGCCGGCTTCGTTGGAGAAAAGGCCGCGGGCCACGCCGTAGCGCATGGCCTCGCGCACGGTGATGCCGAGAGCGCCGCCGCCGGCGGACTGGGGATCAAAGGCCATGACGAAAATGGTTTTGAACGCGACGGGCAGAGCGGTGATGTTGGCGAAGATGATGACAAGGCAGCCGCCCACGTAGAGGAGCGCCATGAGGGGCACGAGCTTTTCCATGACCCAGGCGATGCGCTTGGCGCCTCCGAGGAAGATGGCGGCGGAAATGAGGGCCACGACGACGCCGACGAGCACGGGCGAGAGTCCGAATGCGGTGCTGAAGGCTGCGCCGATGGAGTTGGACTGCACCATGTTGCCCATGAAGCCGAGGGCGAGAATGATGGCCACGGAGAAGAAGCCGGCGAGAGCCTTGCCGAAGGCTCCGGGGAAGGCGGCGCGGATGTAGTAGGCCGGTCCGCCGACGGTTTCGCCGCGTTCGTTGGTGGTTTTGTACTTCTGGGCGAGCACGGCTTCGGAGTAGTTGGTGGCCATGCCGAAGAAGGCGCTCAGCCACATCCAGAAGATGGCTCCGGGGCCGCCGGCGGCAATGGCCGTGGCCGCGCCGGCAATGTTGCCCGTGCCCACCTGGGCGGCCACGGCGGTGGCGAGCGCCTGGAAGGAGCTCATGCCGGTGTGGTCGGCGCTTTCACCGTGCAGGGAAATGTTGCTGAACAGACGGCGGAAGGCGTGGGGCAGCTTGCGCAGCTGAATGAAGCGCAGCCGGATGGTGTAGAAAATGCCCGTGCCGCAGAGCAGGAAG
>NZ_DBMAHT010000155.1:0-4107 GCF_057866825.1 Mailhella sp. | reverse complement strand
CCCCGGCTGCGGAAACGGAAAAGGCTCCTGCCGCCGAACAGCCCGCTGCCGAGCAGCCTGCGGCTCCGGCCGAAGCCGCCAAGTAGAAGTTTCCGGATTTCCGGCAAAAGAGCGTTTCTTTCGGGGAACGCTCTTTTTTTGTCCTGTAAAAATGAGGCGCGGGCCTGGAAGGCGACGGGCAGGGCGACGGAACGGCGCAGTCTGCCGGTCGCGTTTTTTGGCGTGCGGCGCGGGTTTTCGCCCCATTGACAAGCCCTGCGGCCGTTTTTTATAGCTCTTGCCGGATATGTCGGCGAGCAGCCTTTGGCGCCTGACGAAAGCGTTCCCCCCTCCTTTCTGAATTCCTTGAAGCGACGGTTTAACTATGGCGAAATACTATCTGGCGGAACAGGTCGCGCTGCAGCATTCCTCTTCCCTTGACTACGCGCGCGAATTTCTGTTCAACGCCCTGAACATCGGCGAGGAAATGCTCATCAGCGGCGCGGAGGTCAGTCGCGTGGAAGACAGCGTCCGGCGCATCTGTCTGGCCTACGGCGCGGAAAAGGTGGATGTGTTCACCATTACCTCGGCCATTGTGGTCACCGTGTATTCGCCCATGTTCGGCTCCGTCACCCAGACCAGACGCATCACATCCACCAAATACGATCTTTTCAAGCTGGCCAGGCTCAACGCGCTTTCCCGGCGCATCTGCGAAGAAATGCCGCTGTTCGAGGTGGTCGAAGAAGAACTTGAAAAAATATGCACGGGAACGCCTCAGTATTCGTTTGCCGTCATGCTGGCCATCCATGCGCTTATTTCCGCGTCGTTCACGCTGTTTTTCGGCGGCTCCTGGCTCGACGCCGCGGCGTCTGCCGTCATCGGTCTGTTTTTGAAGTACATGGATTCCGTTTCCCGCCTGCTGGAGCTTCCTTCCACGGTGGCGGCAGTGCTGTGGTCGTTTGCGGGCGGCTGCCTTGCGCTCTTCTTCGTGTCCTGCGGACTCGGCGATTCGGCGGAAAAGATCAGCATCGGCAACATCATGCTGCTTATTCCGGGCATGCAGCTGACGAACTCCATCCGCGACGTGTTCAACGGGGATACGTTGTCGGCCATTCTGGGCTTCTGCAACGCCTTTGTGCTTGCCGCGCTCATTGCGTTCGGCTTTGCCCTGCCTACGCTTATCTGGTGAGGCCTTTTCATGATGATTACCGAATGGATTATTCAGCTCGTCACGGCCTTTACCGGCGCGCTCGGCTTTGCGGTTCTTTTCAATGTGCAGTCCGCCAGACTCTTCTGGGCAGGGCTCGGCGGCATGGTGGGCTGGGCGGCGTATCTTGCCCTCGGCGCATGGTATGAAAGCGACGTGATACGCTTCTTTCTGGCGTCGGCCTGCTTCACCCTGTACGCCGAACCGCTGGCCCGCCTCAAAAAAACGCCGACCACCGTGTTTCTGGTGCCCGCCGCCATCCCCATGGTGCCCGGCGCGTCGCTGTACCGCTCCATGAGCTTTGCCGTGAGCGGAGAGTGGAACGCCTTTGCACAGCAGATTCTGTACACGCTGCTGCTTGCCGCAGCCATCGCGGCAGGCATAGTCTGCGCCATGACATTGGTTCACATCATCCGGCGGCTGATGCGCGTTCTTGGCGTGTGCAGACTTCACGCTTCGGCAAGAAAGGAGTAACCAGTTGAAACTAATTGATATTCTACAAAAGAAACGAAAAAAATAATTTTTTGAAGGAAAAACGCTTGACGAGTGGGGTCGTTTCCCCTATAAACACACCTGCGTCGAGCGTATGGGTCACTAGCTCAATTGGTAGAGCAGTTGACTCTTAATCAATTGGTTCGGAGTTCGAGTCTCCGGTGACCCACCATACTAACGACGGATTTTTCCTTCGAGACGCATCAGGCAGATTTTTCTGCCCACATGGGTCACTAGCTCAATTGGTAGAGCAGTTGACTCTTAATCAATTGGTTCGGAGTTCGAGTCTCCGGTGACCCACCATGTGACTTTATGAGGCTGTTTACACAGCCTCTTTTTTTTGCTTAAAAGGAACTGCCCCTGCATCGGATCGGGGTCTTACTTCAGCCACGGGATAGCGTCATGCCCATTGTCCGGACGGTTCCATTCCGTTTTGTCCGCTCGTTCATTTCTTTTTTCCTGGTGTGCTTCACGGTTGCCTTTCTTGTCATGTCGAAGCGGGAGTTCGACGAGGTGACCATCAATCAGGTGCTGTTCCACATGCAGCTCATGAGGGACAACATCGTGACCATGCCGGGAGACTTCATTCATGTTTTTCTCTGGCATGTGCGCAATGCCGTGCTGTGCGCTCTTACCTTTGCCTTTCTGCGGGAAGCGGCGGTGCGCAATCAGGAAAAGCCGGGCGTTTTGTTTGCTGTGCTCTGCCTGATGTTTGTTGCTCTGTGGTTTATCGTGCCGGGTTCGTTCATTGATGACGCCTTCGTTGCGGTGCGCTGGATCGTGGTGGCGGCGCTCGTGATTTCCGCCGCCGGAGCCGCGGGGCTCGCCGGACGCCTGACCCGGTTTCCGGCCCGCGTCGTCCGCTGGCTCTCCGGCGGATGGCGTCTTGCCGGCATATGGTTCGGCATTCTGCTGTACTCCATGTACTACGTGAACTTCTTTACCTTCTTTCAGGAACAGGCCGTGCTCGGCGATTTTTACACCGAAGGCGCGTACATTGATCCCAGAACGGTGAAGGTTTCCGGCACGGGCACGAAAAATCTCATGATCATCTACTGCGAGAGCATTGAGGACACCTTCGGCAGAAGCGACGTCATGGGGGAAGATCTGCTTGCTCCGCTGCGTCCTTCCATCGAAACGCCCGATCTGCGCATCGATCAGATGCCCGGGGCGGATTTCACCATCGGCGGCATTGTGGCGTCGCAGTGCGGCATTCCGCTCAAGTCCATTTCCATTCTCAGCGGCAACCTCACCGGATGGGCGCTGGACCGCTATCTGCCCGGAGCCGTCTGCCTCGGCGACTATCTCAAGGCCGACGGCTATCACAACGTGTACTACAACGGCTCAAGCGGCGTGTTTTCCGGGCTGAACAAGTTTTTTCTCAGTCACGGCTATCAGGAGTTCATGGGCAAGGAAGACTGGATAGAGAAAAAGCACGTGGATCCCGCCACCATGAACACCTGGGCCATGTACGACAACGATATGGTCGATCGCAGCATCGCCCGCATCGACGAGCTCATGGCCGAAGGCAAAAAGTTCAGCTTTGCGCTTTCCACCATGGATACCCATGAACCGGGCTTTCTTTCCCCTCCGTGCGTGGACGAAGGATTTTCGGAAAACTGGTCCGGCTATGTGAAGTGTTCCCTTTCCCAGGTGGAGCGGCTGCTCAAGCATATTCGCGACAAGGGCTGGGAAGAGAAGTTCGTCATTCTCGTCATGGGCGATCATCAGGCCAGAATGGCCGAGATGGACAACGTGGACCTCAAGCACGTGAAGGGACGGTATGTGCTCTGTTCCCTGCAGCGGGACGCCACCCTCAAGCCCGTGCGATCCATCATTACGCATTTTGATCTTTTTCCGACGCTGCTGACGGCGCTGGGCTTTTCCGTGCAGGGCGAGCGGCTGGGCTTCGGCTACAACGTGTTTTCGTCGGACGTGCAGCCGGAGGCGAATTACCGCGACAGGCTGCGCAAGAGAGTCCTGAGTCACAGCAAGGTGTACGAAAGCCTCTGGCTCCCGGAATATGCGGAGCGGGACGAGTAGGGCGGTCGGCTTCCGTTTTGCGCCGGGCATGTTTTTCGGCCGGGAGGGCGAAAAAGGACTTGCCAGCGCTGAAAGATTCGGATATAAACAACAACACATTAACACTGACTGCATGATTGCAGTGGACATATTTGCTGGTGTCCATAGAGAAGCGGGTACACCCGATCCCATTCCGAACTCGGAAGTTAAGCGCTTCATCGCCCATGATACTGCGCATCTTTACGTGGGAAAGTAGGCCGATGCCAGCATTATTTTCAAGCCCCTGTGGAATTCCGCAGGGGCTTTTCTTTTTGTACGGCATGTTCCTATGAAGATAGATCTTACCCAGGGCAGCCCGCTCAAGGGCATGTTGTGGTTTGCCCTGCCCGTGTTTCTCGGCAACGTGT
>NZ_DBMAHT010000154.1:0-4130 GCF_057866825.1 Mailhella sp. | reverse complement strand
GACGCTGTACTGATTGAACAGCGCGCTGTCGCCCTGCACCACGATGGCGAGAGGATTGTTCTTGCCCTGCTGGCTTTCGTACTTGATCCAGGTGCCGCGGTCGGTGAGGGCGTAGGCGCCCTTTTCGGCGGCAATGGCGAGGGTGGCCATCATGCCCTGACCGGCGGAGATGTAGAAGGGTTCCTTGTCGGGATTCAGGTTGAACTGCTTCCACAGCTTGAGCTCGGCGGAATGGGTGCCGGACTTGTCGCCGCGACTCACGAAGCCGGCCTTGGCGTCATAGATGGCCTTGAGCGCTTCGCCCGTGGTCTTGCCGGCGATCTTCGCGGGATCGGCCTTGGGGCCGACGATCACGAAGTCGTTGTACATGACCTGACGGCGGTCGATGCCGTAGCCGTCGTCGATGAACTTCTTTTCCACGTCGGGGGCGTGAACGAGCAGCACGTCGGCGTCGCAGTTCTTGGAGATTTCAAGAGCCTTGCCGGTGCCCACGGCCACCCACTTGAGGTCGATGCCGGTTTCCTTCTTGAACACGGGCGCAACGTATTCCAGCAGGCCGGAATCCTGGGTGCTGGTGGTGGTGGCCATCATGAGGGAGTCGGCGGCCTGCGCGGGAAGCACGCAGGAGAGGGAGAGCAGGGTGCCGAAGAGGAATTTGCCGAGATGATTCATGGAGATGCTCCTTATAAGGTTTTGCGGCGCTCGTAAGAGGGCCGCGTGGTGCCTAGTCGGTGCGGAGGCGGACGCTTCGCGCGGGAAAGCTGACGTACACTCTGCTGCCCTGCCGGAGGCCGAGCCGCGCAACGGCGGCGGTTTCCTGCACGGCGTTCATTCTGGTGCCGTCCGCAAGTTCCAGCACGAGAAAGGTTTCCGCCGTGTCCTTGTGCAGTGCCGCCACGCTTGCGCGTATCGGCCCCTGAATGCTGAGGGGCGTTCTTTCCGTGGACAGCACGATCTGTTCGGGATCGACGGACACGGTGACCACCTGATTGAGGTGAAGTTCCATGTCCATGAACTGCCTTGCGTCGCACAGGGCGGCGATGACGAGATCGGAAAAGGTGGTGACTTCCACGCCCATCGCGCGCATGCCTGTTTCCAGACCGGTGACGATGCCGATGAACGAATTGTCCGGTTCGTCGTCCGGACTTTTGGCGGGGGCGTGACCCTGCACGATGCGCTTGGCTTCGCCGCCGGCAAATTCGAGAAATTCCGCAATCTGGGAGGACTTCTGCTGGCCGAGGAAGGCCTGCACCACGTTGAAGGGCACGTGCAGCTCCAGAAGCTCCAGTCCTCGGGCGTAGCGTATGGCCCGCGGACCGGCCATGCCCGGCGCAAGTCCCATGCCCTGGGCCACGGCGTAGAACTTTCGCCGCACGAAGCCCTGATCGAAGTGCAGAAAGGCGGGATCTTCGGCCTCGGGCAGGCTGAGAATGCGCCGGATCTGCTTCATGCAGGAGAGCGGGAGCAAAACGTCGCGGCCGCCGGGGTCGGGAATGTGGACCATGCCGGTCACGGTGTCCACGGCGCTCTTCACGGGCAGGTTCAGGGCCTCGCCGAGGCGGAGTCCGCCGTAGCGGATGAGCAGAAAGAGAAGATGAAGCCTCGCACGAACGATTTTTTTCGCCGTGGTGGTGGCTTCGGCTTCCCATGCTTCCCAGCGGAGGGTGAGCTGTTCAAGCATGGATCTGGTCAAATGTTCCTGAGGCAAGGCGCACTTCGCAATGTTGCGGTTTGGTTCCGTGAAGCGCTGAAAGCGTTGAAAAGGAACCGGGGGAGAGCTCTGCCGTTTCAAAATGAACGGCGATGGAACCAGGCGATCTGCAGGGAAAATATCCGTTACTCCATAGTCGTTGCTCTCCAAAAAAATCTGCGCATTTCAATATAACGGAAAATACCGGCATGAGCAATACTGAAATGGCGAAACAGTGATTCTGCAGGTTTTTATTTCAAAATTATCATATTTCTTTTCAGGATGATTGCACAAAAAATAAAAACTTGAGGAGGAATGTTTCCGGGCGGGCGCAGGGGAAAAAGCGGCCGCCTTTCTTTTTTTCTTCAAAAGGCTATACTCCGCAGCAGTATCATTTCATTTATACGGGAGCCGTCATGAAGTCCTTTCTTACTCTGAAGTCGGTGGACGAGGTTCTGTCCCTCGTCGAAACGTTTGAGCGTCTTCCAGAAGAATATGTTCCTCTGGATGAAAGCGCGGGCCGCTATCTTGCCCGGGACTGGAGCGCTCCCGAAGATCTTCCGGGGTTCGACCGTTCCACGGTGGACGGCTATGCCGTCCGCGCCAGGGACGTGTTCGGCGCGCAGGAAGGTTCGCCCGCGCTGCTGGAATGCGTGGGCGAATGCCCCATGGGCAGAACGCCGGACTTCTCCCTGGAGCCGGGGCAGACGGCGCGCATCTTTACGGGAGGCATGCTTCCGGAAGGGGCCGACTGCGTGGTGATGGTGGAATATTCCAGGCCGGCGGGCGGCAATCTTGTGGAGCTCGTGCGCACGCAGGCTCCGGGCGATCACGTGCTCGAACACGACGAGGACGCGGCAAAGGGTCAGGTGCTCATTCCGGCGGGGCGGCGTCTGCGCCCGCAGGAAACGGGACTTCTGGCCGCGCTCGGCCAGGTGCGCGTGCCGGTGACGCGACGCCCGCGCGTGGCCGTGCTCTCCACGGGCGACGAGGTGGTTCCCTGCGAGGAGAAGCCGCAGCCGGGGCAGGTGCGGGACGTGAACTCCCACTCTCTTGCGGCGCTGTGCCGCAAGGAAGGAGCCGAAGTGCGTCTGGCCGGTCTGGTGCGCGACGACGTGGCCAGGCTGGAAGCAACGGTGCGCGGGCTTCTGGACTGGGCCGACGTGGTGCTGCTTTCCGGCGGTTCTTCGGCCGGCATGCGCGATCACACCGTGGATATTTTTCTTTCCATGCCGGAGAGCGCCCTGCTGGTACACGGCGCGGCCATCAGCCCCGGCAAGCCGTTCATTCTTGCCCGCTCCGGGCGCAAATGTCTCATGGGCCTGCCCGGGCACGTGTCGAGCGCGCTGGTCTGCGCCCGCGCCTTTCTTTCGCCGCTGCTCAGGCATTTGCAGGGCGGCGAGGCTCCCGTGGTTCCGGGGGTGCAGGCCGTGCTTTCGCGCGCCGTGGCTTCGGCGCAGGGGCGGCGCGACTTCATCCGCGTGAAGCTCTCCCGCACGGAAGAGGGCTGGGTTGCGGATCCCGTCACCGCGCCTTCGGGACTCATTTCCGGGCTGGTCGTTGCCGACGCGCTGGTGGTCTGCCCGGAAAACAGCGAAGGCCTGTACGCCGGGCAGGAAGTGTTTGCCGAACTGCTGGATTAGCGCGGCTTCGCCGTGTCGGATGTTTCCGGCGCGTTGATGAGCCGCCGCGCTTTTGACGCCGCGTCGGGCGGAACCTGATTCCGCCTTGCGGCGTGCCCGTGTCTGCGGGCTTCGTCTTGTGTTGCATCCTGGCGCGTCGCGCCGAGAGAGGAATTATGGCCAGACATACCTATCTTACGATGAAGACTCCCGACGAAGCGCGGGAGCTGTGGTTTTCCCGCGTGGACGAACTGGGAATGGAACTTTCGGAGGAGACCGTTCCGCTTTCCGCCGCGCTGCATCGGGTGATTTCCCGTCCCGTGGAGGCGCTGCGTTCGTCTCCCGCCTTTCACGGCGCGGCCATGGACGGCGTGGCCGTGAAGGCCGAGGACACGTTCACGGCTTCTCCGCGCAGGCCGCTGCGTCTGGAAATAGGCAAGGACGCCTTCTGGATCAACACCGGCCATCCGCTTCCCGCCGGATGCAATGCCGTGGTCATGGTGGAGCATCTCAACGTTGAGGAAAACGGCCGGTATGTGGTCACGGAAAAGGCGGCCTTTCCCTGGCAGCACGTGCGCAAGCTCGGCGAAGACATGGTGGCCACGGAAATCATTCTTGCGCCCGGCGTGGTCATAGGCCCCTATGAACTGGGTGCGCTGGCCGCCGCCGGGGTGGTGCGTCCTCCGGTGTTCCGCAAGCCCGAGGTGGCCGTGATTCCCAGCGGATCGGAAATCGTGGCGCTCAGCGAGGCGCGGGAAGAAGATCTGCGCGCGGGCCGGGCGCTGCCGGAATTCAACTCCCTCATTTTTTCCGCCATG
>NZ_DBMAHT010000153.1:0-4145 GCF_057866825.1 Mailhella sp. | reverse complement strand
CCTCCCCGCGCCGGTTGCGTATGAACAAACGATACCCGAGCTCCCGCTCCAGAGCCGCCATCGATCGCGATACCGCAGGCTGACTCGTGAACAGCATCGCCGCCGCACGACTGAAATTCCGACAGCGCGCCACCTGATAAAATATGCGGCAAAGTTCCCAATTCAGTTCCACATTTCCCCCTGTCATGCGCTTCTGATATATCTACCATATCAAATGAGTATTTTACCGTATCATTGCCCCCTGCTATAGGCAAGAAATGTCAGGAGCGCGGTATTGTTCACGCGCGCCCCGGGAACGGCCCTCCGGGCAGGAACCTCTTACCATGAATCGCGGATACATCTTCATCTTTCTCGCCACCGTGTTCTTCAGCTCCATGGAAGTCGCGCTGAAAACCGTGGCCAACGACTTCAATCCCATGCAGCTCACCTGCACCCGTTTCCTTATCGGCGGTCTGCTGCTCATTCCCTTCGCGCTGCGCGGTCTGCGTCAGCACGGAGCCACCGTCACCCTCGCCTCCTGGAAAGGCTTCGCCTGGCTCGGCTTCGTCGGCCTCGTGGTCAGCATGATGCTTTATCAGGTATCCATCCTCTACGCCCCGGCGTCGGTGGTCAGCGTGCTGTTCAGCTGCAATCCCGTGCTCGTGCTCGGCTTCGCCTACCTCATCCTGCGCGCCGACATCCGCCCCCAGCACATCACCGCTCTCGTGCTCGAAGTGGTGGCCGCCATCATCATCATTGATCCGCTGCACACCAGCGCCGATCCCGTGGGCATCGTGCTCGTGCTGCTCTCCGCCGCCACCTTCGCCCTCTACGCCGTGCTCGGCAAAAAACAGTGCGCCCAGTATTCCGGCGTGGCCGTCACCTGCTTCAGCTGCCTCGCCGCCAGCGTCGAAATGATCATACTCATGCTCATCAGCCACATCGGGCCCGTGGCCGACGCCCTGCAGGCCGCCGGCGCGCCCATGTTCGCCAACATGCCCTTCTTCGCGGGCTACACTTCCCACAACATTCTGAACTTCCTCTACATCTGCGTGTTCGTCACCGCCGGCGGCTACGCCTGCTACTTCATGGGCATGGAAGCCACTTCCGCCATGCAGGGCTCGCTCGTCTTCTTCTTCAAGCCCGTGCTGGCCCCCATCCTCGCCATGATCGTGCTCGGCGAAAAAATTCCGGTGAACATGTGGTGCGGCATTGCGCTCATGCTTGTGGCCTCGGTTATTTCCATGATTCCCACATGGGAAGCCCTCATCGCCGCGCGTCCTTTTGTCGTCAGCCACCTCCTGCACAGACGGCACTAGGTCGATTGCGACGTTTTCCGGCTCCGCCGGAAAAGGGCCCGTTTCTCCTCCCCCCTGCTGAGAAACGGGCTTCATTTTTTAACGCAGAAACCTGAGGCTATCCTCCCCCATTCCGCAAAAAAAAACGCGGAACGCCCGCCCGACGACATGTCGTCAGGTTCAGCGTTCCGCGCCTTGTCCCGCCTGATGCCGGACGAAATTGCGCTACACGGTGATCAGCGTGAGCAGACCCGGAAGTTCCTTGCTCAGCACGACAAAGTGAAACACGTTCAGAAAAAAGAAATAATTCAGTTCCGTGTAAAAATTGCGCACCGCAAAGTAAAGAACGCTCAGCCCCAGAAACACCGGAAGATAATAGGTGAAGGGAAAACAGATGTTCTGCACGTTCAGTGCAAGTCCGCTCAGCGTGAGCGAGGCGTACATCACCGCCACGTCGAGCACGAACAGCACCGGAACAAGTTTAATGGAATTCAATACCTTGGTCATAATTCAGCATCCTCTTTTTCCGCAGATGTTCTCTCTTGTGGGCCGCGCCTTCCGCACTGCGCGCAGGCTGCGCGAACGCGCGCGCCGTGTGGTGGTATAAAGTTTTCCTCTCAAGGACGCAACGCCCCCTTCCGCGGAAATCCCCCGAAAACGACAAAACGCGCGACCGCTTTCACGGCCGCGCGACCCTTACCCCGAACGCTCCATGCGTCCGCCGTCAACAGACTGGGCGTCTAAAACGCGTACTGGAACTGAAGCGCCGCACGCCAGTCATCCTTGTAGGAACCGCTGCGTCCGTGCGCGGCCGAGGTGTCGAAATCCTCGACAATGTACGCCAGTTCAAGGGCTGCCGTCAGATTCTTATAGATTTCATAGGTCGAAAGCATGTTGAATTCCACGGCGGAATCTGCGGTGGTGAGGTAGTCGTAGCCGTCGCCGTAGGCGCCGTTATGCTTGTTGTTCGTGCCCGCAAAGTAGGTCACACTGACATCGTGGTTCAGCCCGTCGATGAACGATACGCCGTTCAGCTGCGCACTCACGCCCCACGTGCCGCCGAAACTGCTTCTGTGCCCGCCGAGTATGCCCCACGCCGCATTGAAATACGTGCTCGTGCCGTTGAAGTCGCCGTAGATGATGGGTATCTGGCCGGAGTTCATGGCGCGGCCCTTTTTGTCGCCCGAGGAGTACCAGCCGAGCAGCGTCGGCTCGCCGAAGCTCATGGCGTAGGCCGCCTTGCCCACCGCGTACCAGCCTTCCTGATCCGGCGAGGCGGAATATTCCACGCGGCCGTAGGCGGCGTCGAGCGCCAGCGTGACGGGATCGAAGGGTTTCCACTCCAGGCCCGCGCCGAATATCGCCATGTCGGCCCGGCCCGAACCGCTGAGGTTGCCCTGCTCGGTCATGATGTCGGGATTGTAGCGCGCGCCCTCTTCGTTCACGAAATCGCCGCGCGTGCCGTAGATCGCCCAGGGCGACGCCGTGAAGCTGTCGAGCTTCGCCGTGCCCACGAGTCCGAAAAGATCGTACTTCGGCGCGTTGACTTCCGATTTTTCGCCGCGTCCGTTGGCTTCGCGCGCAAGTCTGGTCCAGAAGCCGGTGACGTTGTAGCGTTCGCCGAGCGGCACGGACGCCACAATGCCGTCGCCCACAAGATCGGCGATCATGGTCGAAGTGCTCGCGTAGGCGGGCAGATCGAAGGCGTGGCGGCCCATGCGGATGGTCACATCGGTGCCGGGCACGACCCAGTCGATGTAGGCCTGACGCATGAACACGCCTTCGTTGTTTCCGGTGGTGTCGGAACCCCAGTCGTGCTCGCCGACCTGAAGCTGAAAATAGCCGGAAAGCTGTTCCGAGGCGGTCAGGGTCATGCCGAGGCGCAGGCGCTGCACGGCATAGTCGGTGTTGCGGCCGTGGAAGCCTTCGGAACCGCTCTGGAATTGAAAGAGATATTCGCCGTCCATTTTGAGATCGACGGCGGACGCGGGACTGGTGGCGGCCGTGACGAGACCGGCGGCCAGGACAAGAGTGATGAGTTTTTTCATTCGCGCATTCCCGAATGTTTGACCGCGGCATGCGGCCTTGCTGCGCCGCTTCGCAGGAACGGTCTCCGGTCCCCAACCTTTGCTCTCGCCCGACCCTGATGCGAAGCGTCCAAACGCAGGGCAAAAATTGCGCAAAATAGTACGCCTGTCAAGTTAATTGAAAAAGAAATTCATTTTTATTAAATACCTTGAACGCGCATGGCTTCTGACTGCGCGCACGGCGGCTGCCGACGATTTTCGGCAAACGGAGCTCGGGGCCCGGCGCGAAAGACGAAGGACGAGGGAAAGGAAACGTGCGGGGAGGGGGGCATGCGGGGATGAGCACGCGGCGGAACGTGGCACAGGGCGGGAAAAACGCGTGAGAGGCAAAGCCGGTCGCAGAAAGAGAGACCGCGGCAAGGACCATCGGGCAAAGCGGAGGCCTGCGGGGAAAACGGGGAGCGAGGGGGAAAGGCAGGCAGGACAACCTGGGCCCGAGGCGAAGCGACGCGACGAGGGCGTGTGAGGTCGGCGGAACGGCGCAGGGATGGAAAAAACAGGGCGCAGAGCGAGGCACAAGGTCGAGGCGCAGGCGACGCAGGCGCGGAAGGATGAAAAAGCGAGACAAAGCCCGGGAAGTTGCGGAGGGGCTGCGGCGCAGAGAATCCTGCGGGGAGACTCGGGAAAGATTCGGAGGCTTCCCGGAACGCCCGGCGAGGAGGAAAAGGCGAGGCGCGGGGAAAGAGGTGGCGGGCGCAAGAGGGGGAGGCGTGGACGGAAATCCGCTTTTGCCCCAGCCTGTCCGCGGCTTCTGCGATGCTCCGGCGACGAGGTTCCGCAG
>NZ_DBMAHT010000152.1:0-4177 GCF_057866825.1 Mailhella sp. | reverse complement strand
ACGGCCTGCGGAACTTGCACGACGGGCATTGCGTTTAACGGCGGGAGTGAATCCCGCCTGTTTGCCTGCCGTCGGCGCGGGCTCCTGATGTCGCCCGCGGGCCCCAGAGCGTTGAGAGAACACTTTTCGGTTTACCTTTGCGGCACTGACCTCGGTGTTTCTTCCAAAAACATCTGGAAATCTCTTCCTTTGACACGACTGTCCGGCGCAGGCCGGACAGGAGTCGGCCACCGCAGGTGGGCGCAGCCGCGCACACCTGCACTGCGTCCGCAGACCGAACAGTGACTGCCAAGCACACCAAGCCCGGCGTCACTGCCTTTTCGCACTCCCGCCCGTTCTCAGAAACGCTCCATGCCTTCCCTTCGGCGCCTGCCGAACCGGCGAAGCCGGGAGGCAGAAACAGGGGGGCGCGGGGGGCTTGTCCCGACTTTGTCGGGGAATTATTTCCCCCGCATGCCTTTCCTGCCTTTTCTGCCTTAAAAAAAGTCGCCCCGCTCTTCGGGCTTCCTGTCAGGAGCAGGAGCCTTGGGAGCGGGGCTTGTTTCAAGGATGGCCACAGCCGCCCGCGTGGTGAGCGTCGGCCGGGCGGACGCGCCTAGCGACGGTAGTCACGCAGGAACGCGGCCAGCTTGTCCACCGCTTCTTCCAGAATGGAGATGCGCGGCAGATAGACGATACGGAAGTGGTCGGGCTTTTTCCAGTTGAAGCCTGAGCCGGGCACGAAGAGAATGCGCGTCTGGCGCAGGCAGTCCAGGGCGAACTGCGTATCGTCAACAATATTGTATCGTTCGGTGTCGATTTTGGGGAAGATGTAGAAGGCGGCCTTGGGCTTTTTGGCGGATATGCCGGGCACGCTGTTGAGGGCCTCATAGATGAAGTTTCTCTGTTCGTAGATGCGGCCGCCGGGCACGATGTACTCGTTGACGCTCTGGTAGCCGCCGAGGGCGGTCTGGATGATGGACTGTCCGGGCACGTTGGAGCACAGGCGCATGTTGGAGAGCATGTTGATGCCCGCGATGTAGTCGGCAGCCACGCTCTTGTTGCCGCTCAGGATCATCCAGCCCACACGGAAGCCGCAGACCATGTGCGACTTGGAAAGGCCGCTGAAGGTCACGCAGAAGAGGTCGGGCGCGAGGGAGGCGATGGATACGTGCTTTTCGCCGTCCATGACGAGGCGGTCGTAGATTTCATCGGAAAAGATGATGAGCTCGTGGCGTCTGGCGATCTCCACGATGCGTTCGAGCACCTCCACGGGATAGAGCGCGCCGGTGGGGTTGTTGGGATTGATGATGACGAGGGCTTTGGTTCTGTCGGTGATCTTGCTTTCCATGTCATCAAGATCGGGGTACCAGTCGGATTCCTCGTCGCAGATGTAGTGAACGGCCTTGCCGCCGGCGAGGTTGGCGCAGGCGGTCCAGAGGGGGTAGTCGGGCGAGGGAATGAGAATTTCGTCGCCGTTGTTGAGCAGGGCCTGCATGGAAAGCTGAATAAGTTCGCTGGCGCCGTTGCCCGTGTAGATATCCTTCATGGTGACGTTGGGGATATTCTTTATCTGGGCATACTGCATGATGGCCTTGCGGGCGGAGAAGATGCCGCGCGATTCGGAATAGCCCTGCGACTGCACGATGGAATCGCGCATGTCGAAAATCACTTCTTCGGGCGCGGAAAAGCCGAACGGCGCGGGGTTGCCGATGTTCAGCTTAAGAATTTTCATGCCGCTTTCTTCCATGCGGGCGGCTTCGTCCACGACAGGTCCGCGCACGTCGTAAAGAACGTTGTCGAGCTTGCTGGATTTTGAAAAAGTTCTCATCGTAGGGCTTTCTCCGGAGTGTTTTTTAGCGGCTGTCGTTCAGTGTGCCGACTGCACAATGCCGTCACAACGATAAACGTAGCACTATTCTCTGCGGACGCAAACAAAAACTCGGGCCTGTCGAAAAAAAATCGCAGAATTCCCCGCCCTTGCCGCCTTCCGGAGCCGAAAAGGAACGGATGTGCTCCCGTCCCGCGCGTGGCCGCCGCCTGCGGAGCTCTCCTAAAACGGGGAGACGGCACGTTCCGGCATTTCAGGCTTTGTTCGGCGTTTCAGGCGTCCTTTTGGACGCGCGCCGGGCTGCCCCACCTTTCCGCCGGGCGTCAGCCGGGCGCGCCCCCGCGCTCCAGAGGGGCAAAGTCTCTCATTCCTGCCCTGCCTAAGTTCGGCGCTCGCGTCTCCGTTCCCCAGGGTGAAAAAGCCGAATCAGGCCCCGCCGCAGAACCCACGAATGCGCGTTTCCGTGCCGGGGGGAAAGCTCCACGCGCAGTTTTTGAAAGCGACTGCGCCGCAACGATTTTCGGATGTTCCGTGCGCCTCGACCGCATGTGACCGCTCAGCGGCATCTCTTCCGCTGCGATTTTCCGCCGCAGGCCGCCTGAAAAAAGTTTCTTTTTCCGCCGCTCTCTGCAGAAACCTTGTAAAACTCTTTTCCCGTATTGACCGAAATCCGGGAGTTTCGTATCCTGAAGCAAAGAACTGTCACCCTCTAGCGATGAAGGAGAACGTCCATATGCGGTACGTGTATCTGTTCCACGAAGGGAATGCACAGATGAAGAGTCTGCTGGGCGGCAAGGGAGCCAATCTGGCGGAAATGACCAATCTCGGCCTTCCCGTCCCCTACGGCATGACCATTTCCACCGACGCCTGCCGCGACTACTACGCTCACGGCGGCAAGCTGCCCGAAGGACTCGTGGACGAGGTTATGACTGCCCTCGCCAAGGTGGAAGAAAAGGTGGGCAAGCGCTTCGGCGACGAACACGACCCGCTCCTTCTTTCGGTTCGCTCCGGCGCCGTGTTCTCCATGCCCGGCATGATGGACACCATTCTCAACCTCGGCCTGAACAAGGTGACCTTCCCCGCGCTGGCGAGGCTCACGAACAATCAGTGGTTCGCCTGCGACACCTATCGTCGCTTCATTCAGATGTTCTCCGACGTGGTCATGGAAGTCCCCAAGGAAAAGTTCGAGCACATTCTCGCGGAACAGAAGGCCGCGCAGGGCGTCGAGCTCGATCAGGAACTTTCCGTCGAGTCGCTTGAAACCGTCATTGAACGCTACAAGGAACTCTATCGGCAGGAAGTGGGCGGCGATTTCCCCGAAAACGTGCATGAACAGCTTCTGCTCGCCATCGAGGCGGTGTTCCGCTCCTGGAACAATCACCGCGCCATCGTGTACCGCACCATCAACAAGATAGATCACAACCTCGGCACCGCCGTGAACATTCAGTCCATGGTGTTCGGCAACATGGGCGACAATTCCGGCAGCGGCGTGGCCTTCACGCGCAATCCCTCCACCGGCGAAAAGAAGCTCTACGGCGAATACCTGTTCAACGCCCAGGGCGAAGACGTGGTCGCCGGCGTGCGTACCCCGAAGCCCATCGCCCGCCTTGCCGACGAAATGCCGGAAATCTACAATCAGTTCAGCAGTATCGCCGAAACCCTCGAAAAGCACTATCGCGACATGCAGGACATCGAGCTCACCATCGAACGCGGCAAGCTCTTCATCCTGCAGACCAGAAACGGCAAGCGCACCGCGCAGGCCGCCCTCAGAATCGCCTGCGAAATGGTGGACGAAGGCCTCATCGACAAGAAGGAAGCCATTCTCCGCATTGATCCCGAACACCTCGCCAACGTGCTCCACCGGCAGATCGACAGCTCGGCGAATCCGCACGTGCTGGCCACGGGTCTGGCCGCCTCGCCGGGTGCGGCGTTCGGTTCGGTGGTGTTCGACGCCAACGAGGCCGAACATCTCGGCCGCATGGGCGCCAAGGTGATACTCGTGCGCGTGGAAACCACGCCCGACGACATTCACGGCATCGTGCAGGCGCAGGGCATTCTCACGAGCCGCGGCGGCATGACCAGCCATGCGGCCGTGGTCACGCGCGGCATGGGCAAGCCGTGCGTGTGCGGCTGCGAAGCCGTCACCGTGGATTACGACGATCAGCAGTTCACCGTGGGCGACACCGTGGTGAAGAAGGGAGACCTCATCTCCATCGACGGCACTACCGGACGCGTCATTCTCGGAGCCGTGCCCCTCAAGGATCCGGAACTCTCCCACGAGTACCAGACCATCCTCGGATGGGCCGACGAGGTGCGCGATCTTCAGGTGCGCGCCAACGCCGATACCCCGGAAGACGCCGAAAAGTC
>NZ_DBMAHT010000151.1:0-4224 GCF_057866825.1 Mailhella sp. | reverse complement strand
CGACGGTCACACGGACGCGCTTTCCGTGTTTGCGGGCAAAACGGGATATTACGCGCTGCGGGACCGTTTCGGCTTTCTGAACCGCTTTTCTCCGTACAGCCTGTACGAGCCGCACCTGAACATGTATGAGGCGACCTTCTCGAAGCCCCTCAGGGATGTCATGGACGAGCGGGCCGCGGAACTGTGGAACAAATCCCGCCGTGAAGGCCGTGACCTGTACCTTTTCTGCTCCGGCGGCGTGGACAGCACGGCCATGACCATAGCCATGCTGAAAAACGCGGGTGGCAGCCTTCGCGGCCTGCACGTCGTCTATACCAAATACTCCGTGGAAGAGTATCCGGCGTTTTTCGAGCATCTGCGCGCCGCGGGCGTGGCCATGCACTTCGTGCTTCCGGGGCGGGCCCTGGACAAGGCGCAGCAGCAGGCGATGGAAAAAGGATACGCCCTGACCGGCTGGTGCGCCGATCAGCTCTTCGGCAGCCTGATCAACCACAATTATCCCGACTGGTATTTCCGCGACTGGCGCGACTGGATAGGCTTCGACGACGCCGTGGGGCAGTTCGAGGAAGCCTTCCGGCACTATGGACTGCCGGTGCGGACGCTCGGAGAATTTCTGTGGTTCATGAATTTTTCCTGCAAGTACGACTTCGTGAAGTACACCGACGTCATGCTTACCGGGCGTCTCACGGGCCGGATGCTTTCCTTTTACGACACTCCCGAATTCAACGCCTGGAGCGTTTCCAACTTCGACGTGCTTCATCAGTATCCCCAGCAGGATGCGGAACACTACAAGGCGCAGCTCAAAGACTACATTTTTGCGTACAACGGCGACAGGGCCTACCGCCTGCACAAGGGCAAGCAGGCGTCGTGGCCCATGAAGCGCGAGGGGGACGCCCGGGAGCTTTGGACCTATCCCGTGTGCGTCATTGCCATGGAGAGCCCGGAACGTGTGCGCGTGGAATCCGCCGGCGTGGAACTTCCGGAGGATGACGAGAAGGCCGCGCGTCTTCGCGAAGCCATGATGAAACGTCTGCTCTCGGATTATCAGAAAACCGATGCCTGGAGGCAAGCATGATAAAGATAGAAGTGAATGTCGGAAGCTACTGCAACTATCAGTGTTCCTACTGCTTTGAAAACGGCGAACCCTCCGTGAACAGGGAAGTCACCAGGGTGTCCGTGGAACATCTTTCCCGCCTTGCGGAATACATCAGATGGCTCAAGACCAGCGTCATGCCCGAAGAGGACATCGTCGTGGTGATATTCGGCGGCGAGCCCTTCATGCGTCTGAACGACATCGCCGAATTCGTGCATGCGGCCGATCCCTGCCTCCTGCGGGTGCATATCATCACCAACGGCTCGCTCGCTCAGGAGAATATCGACATTCTCAGCAGAATGAGAAGCGACAATCAGTGTCAGATTTATATCGTGGTCTCGTACGACTACGCCTTTCAGAATGAAACTCGCAAGGCCGACTCCTATGAAACCGTGAGAAACAACATCCGCTTTTTGTACAAGAACGGATTCACCAACAAAACCATATCGGTGTTCAGCGCGAAGAACATTCATCGCATGGATGAAGTCTTTTTTGACTTCCTCGAACTCCGCAAGGATCTTCCCGAGCTCATGGCCGTGTTCAACATCGACCGCTTCGGCGCGTTCTTCACCGACATCGACGAAGACGCGGTGCGGGCGTCCCTTGCCAGGATACAGGCGCACATGCAGGAGCATCCCGAACTGAAAAACGCGTTCTTCTTCAACGACGGGCCGGGAAGAATGCGCCGCGAAGGCCTGAGCGACACGTTTTATTCCGTGGTCTATCTGGCCATGTACTATGACGGCTCCCTGTACCCCGGCTATGAAACCGCACTCGAAGACAAGGCCGTTGCCGATCTGCTGAAGTTCGGCAGCATCGACGACGACTTTGAAAGCATCCAGCAGAACAGGGCGGCGCTGCTGGCAAAGCTTCCCAAGGGCATTCCCGAGGGATGCATGACGTGCAACAATCTCTGCCGCGTCATTCCTTGGCGCACCATGACCTCCGATCTTTCCGAATGGAACGGCATGCCCAAGGATCCCGCCCATTGCAGGATTCACGCTCTTCTCACGGAATATCTGGTTCAGGAGTAGCCGTTCTCATGGAAATGCGCAGTTGCGAACAGAAAACATCCGTCTGCTATACGGTTTTCTGTGCGGTCTTCGTGACCTTCTTCATCATCGATCTGTTTCTGGAAATAAAAGTCGTCAACGCTTTCGGCCTGAATGTGACCACGGGCATTTTCACGTTCATCGTCACCTATGTGATCGACGACTGCCTCACCGAGCTTTACGGCTATGCCCGAGCCCGCTTCGTCATGTGGATAACGTTTTTCCTGGCGATTCTCGTGGTGGGGATTTTTCAGCTGAGCGTGGCGCTTCCGGCGGCCTCCTGCATGGGCAGCATGGCGGAGGCGTACGACAGGGCGTTCAGCATGGGGCCGCGCATACTCGTCGCCATTTTGTGCGGCTATGTCGCCTGTTCCACGGTCAATTCCTGGATCATGTCCCGGCTCAAGCTGCTGAGCCGGGGCAGGTACTTCAAAAGCCGGGCGTTCATTTCTTCCGTGTTCGGGCGGGCGCTGGATGCGCTGGTGTTTCATGTCATCGCCTTCTACGGCATTCTCAGCCTGAAGGAAGCCGTCGGCTTCGCCTGCACCACCTATCTCATTCAAACGGCGGTGGAAACCATGACGCTTCCCGTTTCTTCCAGACTGGTGAACTGGGTGAAGCAGAAAGAAGGCGCGGACGCCTATGACACCGACGTGTCCTACAATCCGTTTTCACTCAGGGTTTGAGGAGGCAGCCATGCAGAGAGATGTAAAAACAGGAGCCTCCATTGCCGCGTCGTGGGCGTGGGGCACCTCGCTCATCGTGGGCATGCAGATAGCGCAGCAGAAAGGCCTCGGAGCCTGGGCCGTCTGGGCCGCGGCCAACACGCTCACGCTGGCGTTCTTCGGCCTGCTTGCCCGCTGCGGCCTTCTCGGGCGGCATGTCTTCGACCGCCCCGGGATAAAAGTCATGGCGCTGGTCATCCAGTGCTTCTGCCTCGTCATTCAGATGAACATCCTGTTCATGGTGCTCAGGGACATGGGCGTTCCGGAAGGCGGAGCCTCTCTTGCCGCCGCGGCCGTGGGCTGGGCGTTCACCCTTGCCATGTACCGGCACGGGCTCTCCGCATCCATCTGGACGGACTGCTGGCAGTGGGGCATGACCATGCTGGCCATTGTGGTCATCATCGGCATGGGGCTGTGGCAGGATGTTCCGCGCATCGCGTTTCCCGAAAGTTCTTCCGACGACATGCTCTGGGGCCTGTGGAGCGCGTGCATCCTGCTTTCGGGGCCGATAGGCGACGTGCAGCACTGGCAGCGGGCGGAAGTGACGGAACGCGGCACGGCGTTCTTCTGGGGGAGTTTCTTTTTCGGGCTGTACATGCTGCTCGTGCTCGTCATGGCGCGGCTGCAGTTCACCACGGGCATGAATCTTGTTCTGCTTGTCGCGGTGCTCTGCGTGACGAGCTCCACCATAGATTCCATTGCCGTGGCCATGCACGAAATCAGCAACAGGAAGGTCGGAACCGTGGTCGCGCTTCTGATCTGCTCCTTCTGGGGCGTGTTCGCCCATATCGGCATCATCGAGCTGTGGAGCAGGGCGGGCGTGTTCCGCGTGGCGTTCGCGCTGCTGATTCTCGGCACGGCGTGGAAGGCATGGCGGCCGATTCTCGACGCTTCTCTGAAAAGTGCGCATTAGGAAGGGAAGGAAAGTGTTGCCGACACAATCCTCCCCGGATGCGGACTCGTTCCCGAATTGAGTGATCCGGGTTTCGCCCCCAGGAGAATGGCAGTTCCCCTGGGGGCTTTGTTGTCTGTCCATGTGGCGGATGACCAAAGCCGCCATGACTGCCGCCGTTTTTCGGCGGGCCCTGCGGGCGACCTTCAAGGCGGACGGAATGTTCATGGGCGTGCGAATGAAACATGTGCTGAAAGCGTGGGCACATGGGGAAGTATTTCGGGGGATCGGGGCTTTCCATCAGAGAAAATAACGTGTCTCCACCAGTGCAATCCCGTAAACAATAAACGGCTCCTCAAGATGAAGAGCCGTTCCTGGGAAACGCCGGATGGCGCAGCAATACGGAAGAACCGTCTATACCATCGTCTAACTCGGTCGAAAAGACCGGTTTACGCAGCGAGC
>NZ_DBMAHT010000150.1:0-4306 GCF_057866825.1 Mailhella sp. | reverse complement strand
GCCTTGCCCCGACTTCCACGGCTCGGCCTCATGCGGCAAAGCACGCCTCAGCCACGCGCATTCAGCCGCTGGCGAGCGTCTCGTGCAGCGATCACGCCGCGTTCGGCACGGGACTCGACGCGCTCGACCGCATTCTCGGTCACGGATTTGTGCCCGGCGCCGCCATTCTTGTGGGCGGAGAGCCGGGCATAGGCAAATCCACGCTGCTGCTCCAGCTCGCCGGAGCCGTGGCGCGGGAAAACAAGCTCGTGCTCTACGCAAGCGGCGAAGAGTCACTGCCGCAGATACGCAGCCGCGCGGAACGCCTCGACGTGCTGCACGACAACCTTCTTGCCGTGGCCACCAGCCGGGTGGAAGACCTGTTTCCCGTGCTTGAAGATCCCGACGCGGCCCCGGCCCTCATGATCGTGGACTCCGTGCAGACGCTCGCTTCCGACAACGCCGAAGGCCTGCCCGGCAATGTGAGTCAGGTGCGCACCGTGGCCACGGAACTTGTGGAGCGCTGCCGCCGTTCGGGCACCACGCTGGTGCTGGTGGGGCACGTCACCAAGGACGGCACCCTTGCCGGACCGCGTCTTCTGGAACATCTCGTGGACACGGTCATTTCCCTGGAAGGCGACCGACGGGAAATGTTCCGCATGCTCCGGGTGCTGAAGAACCGCTTCGGCCCCAATCAGGAACTGCTCATCTTCCGCATGGCGCGCAAGGGTCTGGAACTCGTGGAAGACCCTTCCACCTTTTTCCTCGGCGCGCGCGACACCTCCCTGAGCGGCACGGCCGTGGTCATGGCCGTGGACGGTCAGCGCCCCTTTGCCGTGGAAATTCAGGCGCTCGCCACGCGAAGCTATCTTTCCATTCCCCGCCGCACCGGTCTCGGCTTCGACGTGAACAGACTGCATCTGCTGCTCGCGGTGCTGGAAAAGCGCCTGCGCCTCAACTTCGGTCAGGCGGACATCTACGCCAAGGTCGGCGGCGGCATGCGTCTTCAGGAACCGGGGCTCGATCTCGCGCTGGTGGCGGCCCTGCTCTCCTCCTTCTACGACATTCCTCTGCCCGAGCGCTGCGTGCTCTGGGGCGAAGTGGACCTCAACGGTCAGGTGCGCCCCGTATCCGGTCAGGACGTGCGCATGAAACAGGCCCTGCGCCTCGGCTACTCGCCCATCATCTGCCCGGAGAATCCCAAGAGCAAGGGCATCGCCACCGTCTCCGATCTGCAGCGCATTCTCTTCCGCAAGGGATAGACCCCGCTTTCTGCGCGGCATACCTTTTTTTCCATCCCCTCTGCCTTCCCCCCTCCGGCAGGCAGCACCGTGCCAGATCACCATCATCTCCGTGGAGCCTGGCGGAGCATTCCGCCGTCTGCGCTTCGCGTCGCGGCCTGCGTTTCAAAAAGAAACGGAACATGACAAAAAGCTCGTCATGTTCCGTCTGCATCGCATGCGGAAAAAGCCGCCGGAAGGTTCCGACGGCTTCTCTTCTTTGCTGTTTTCGTCAGTTCACGCGCGGCCAGTACAGGCACACCCAGTCGTCGGCCTCGGGATTCTCGCGGCTGGCCGAACGCGTGGGATCGCTCGCCGGAGAAGGCATGCGCAGCTCACCCGGTTCGCCCATGTCCGCGTAGGCTTCCAGCATGCCCGGCACCTGCACGGACAAAAAGCCGGAAAGCACAAGGCATCCGCCCGGCCTGACCAGCGGCATGAGCTGGGGGGCCATTTCCTTCAGCGGTCCGGCGAGAATGTTGGCAATGACCACGTCGAAGGTCTGCCCCTGCACCAGTTCCACGCTGCCTTCCTGAATGTCGAACTGCGCGGACACGCCGTTCATGTCGCAGTTCTCCCGCGAATTGCTGATGGAAAGCGGATCGATGTCCGCGCCGAAGCCGGACAGGCCGAGCTTCACGCAGCCTATGCCGAGAATGCCCGTGCCCGTGCCCATGTCGAGAAAACGCTGACCGGCCTTGAGCGCGCCCGCCCGATGCAGCAGCGACATGGCTTCGAGGCACATGGTGGTCGTGGGGTGATGGCCGGTGCCGAAGGCGGACTTGGGCTCAATGATGATGGGTATGCTGCCTTCCGCGGGTTCGTCCTTCATCCACGGCGGAAGAATGAGGAAATCCCCGGCCTTCACGGGCGTAAAGTAGCTGCGCCAGCCGGAAAGCCAGTCCCTGTCGGGAAGGGTTTCCCGGCTCATCACGGCGTCCGGCAGCTTTTCGGCCAGGACCTGCGCCGTCAGATCCCGCACATCCTCGTCGTCGCAGGTGATGCGAAAACGCGTGCTGCCGTCAGGCAGCGATTCCTCTTCCCATCCCGCCGAGGCGTGCTCGGCCACCAGCGCTTCGGCAAGAGGAAAATACTCCTCTCGAACTACGATATCCAGACGATACAACTGCGGCATATCACACTCCTGCCGTTTTCTTTTCTGTCCTGCGCGGGAAAGTCCGCCTTCGTGATGTACCATCTGAACCGCCGCTTGCCAAGAACACTTGACAGCCGCCCCGCTCTGCCGCACATTCGACGCGTTGCGCCCGAATCCGGGCCCTCACTTCATCTCTTTTTTTCGGAACAACGCATGGATCTCAACGGACTTATCGTCGGCCTCGGCAATCCGGGAGCCCAGTACAGGGGAACGCGTCACAACATCGGCTTCATGTCGGTGCAGACCCTGCTCGAAGAAGTGGAACGCGGCAACGGCCGCGCCCCGGAACAGCTTTCCGGCTCCAAATTCAACGCTCTGCTCTGGCGCATTCAGATTCCCGGCGGCGGCACGTGGCTCGTGGCCGAACCCCAGACCTTCATGAATCTGAGCGGCGACGCCGTGCAGCCGCTCATGGCCTGGTATCGCCTGACGCCCGAACAGCTGCTCGTCGTTCACGACGAACTCGATCTCGAACCGGGCAGGCTCAAGCTCAAAAAAGGCGGCAGCGCGGCCGGTCACAACGGCATCAAATCCATACAGCAGCGCCTCGGCACGCCCGAATTCTATCGCCTGCGCGTGGGCGTGGGCAAGCCGCAGAACAGAGAACAGGTCATCCCCTGGGTGCTCGGACGCTTCGGCGAAGCCGAGCGCGACATCATGAACAAGACCTTTCCGAACATCGTCGACGCCGTCATCCGCTTCGCCGTGGACGGCCCCGAGCGCGCCATCAACGTGGTCAACACCCGCAAAAAATAGCCGGTTCCTCTCCGGGACTTGCCAATGGCGGGAAAAAACTCTATAGTTCTCTCGCTGACCGTTGTTCTGCGGTCTTTTTCCCTTCTCTTTCTTTCCTGTCTTCACGCCCTTCCGGCGTGATGTCCCCTGTACTTTCTCCTTTTCCCGGTGGTATCTCTATGCCCATACGGAAACGTAAAGCTCCCGTCGAGCCCGAAACTGCAGAATCTGCCCCAATTCTTGACGAAAGCGTCCTGAATCTTACCGAACTCAAGACCCGCAAAATGCAGGATCTCATGGATCTGGCGGACAAGTATCAGCTTGAAAACGCCAGCTCCATGCGCAAGCAGGAACTCATCTTTGCCCTGCTGCAGGCCTGCGCCTCGCAAAACGGCGTCATCCACAGCGACGGCGTGCTCGAAATACTGCCCGACGGCTACGGATTCCTCCGTTCCCCGCTCTGCAGCTACATGCCCGGTCCCGACGACGTGTATGTCTCCCCCTCCCAGATACGCCGCTACCATCTGCGCAAGGGCGACTGCGTGTCCGGGCAGATCCGTCCTCCCAAGGAGGGCGAACGCTATTTTGCGCTGGTCCGCGTCAATGAAATAGGTTTCGAGCCGCCGGAAAACGCCCGTCATCTGGTGCTTTTCGACAATCTCACGCCGGTCTATCCCGATCAGCAGTTCCGCATGGAAACCGATCCCAAGAACATGTCGTCGCGCATCATCGACCTCATGTCCCCCATCGGCCGCGGACAGCGCGCCCTCATCGTGGCTCCGCCGCGCACCGGCAAGACCATACTGCTCCAGACCATCGCCAACGCCATCAACGCGAACTATCCCGACGTGTACCTCATCATTCTTCTGGTGGACGAACGCCCGGAAGAAGTCACGGACATGGAACGCACGGTGAAAAACGCGGAAGTGGTGAGCTCCACCTTCGACGAGCCGCCGCAGCGCCACGTGCAGGTGTGCGAAATGGTGCTCGAAAAGGCCAAGCGCCTCGTGGAACGCAAGCGCGACGTGGTCATTCTGCTCGACTCCATCACCAGACTGGGCCGCGCCTACAACACCGTGACCCCCTCCAGCGGCCGCGTGCTTTCCGGCGGTCTGGACGCCAACGCCCTGCAGCGGCCCAAGCGCTTTTTCGGCGC
>NZ_DBMAHT010000149.1:0-4368 GCF_057866825.1 Mailhella sp. | reverse complement strand
CAGCATAGTAAAAAATCTACCTATAGAAATACTGTAAAAAAAGTAGAGGAGGAAATAAGCCATTTTTTAGAACGAACAAAAAATCTACACATAAATACAGATAATATTTCATATAAAATACTTAATAACTTCAAACAAAATCATGCTTCAAGCATATGGGCTTCTGTAAGAAGAAATGGAGTATACAACAATGCAAATTTTTATTATACTACAGAACAAACTATATCTACATTAGTAAATAAAAGCGTAGAAGATTGGGAAAATAAATTTAATACAATAATTAAGTCTATGAGAGATCGTGAAGAACTTAATGACGCCTCATCAAGAATATTAACGATAGAAGAATATACGAATGAAATAAAAAACAAATTTATTCAAAATTCAGGAAAAAATAATATATCTATATATACAAATGAACTGTTATCTTCATCGATTTGGCAAGCTTGCTCATCAGAATGGGGAAAAGGTCCAGGATTCAAAGAAAGAGTTATCAACCATCTTCAAATATGGATGAATACTCATAGTAATTTACAATATATATTAAAACAAAAGTTGCAAGAACAGTGGAATAGGAATGTAATTAATAAAATTTTAGACACTTTTAAAACACGCTAAAATGATATTAATATACGCTTATGTTACATGAGCCCCCCTGCCGAATAACAAGCAAGGGGGCTTTTTTATTATTTACAGGGGGGGACGAAAACGTTATTTCTTCTTTTTCTCTGCGCCGTTCGGACGGTTGTCCTGAAGATCGGGATGCAGCTCGCCCATGGTTTCATACAGCTGAGAGAGCGCGATGAGGCAGTCGGCGCGGGAAGAGATTTCCGCAAGTTCCGCGTCGGAAAGCGCGGACTGCGCCGTCAGAAGGTCGAGGTAGGAGCCCGACTGCAGTTCATAGCGCATTTTGGCGTCCGCGTAGGACTCGCGGGCGCTGATGACGGCGCGCTGCGACACCTTGACCGAACGATACGCGTCCTGCGTGGACAGCAGGCTCGACCGCACCGCGTAGGCGCAGTTGTTGATCGAAGAGCGCACCGCCGCCTCCAGTGCGGAAATCTGCCGCTGCGCCTGCTGCGTGAGATAAAAGCGCTTGCCGCTGGAAAACAGCGTCCAGTTCACGGACAGGCCTATTTCCCCGTAGGAATAATCCTTCTTGGTGTACCGGCTGCCCGCGGCGTCAAGATGGCTGCCCGTGGTGGACCAGCCCACAATCGCCGACACCTGCGGCCAGAAAAGACTCTTGGTCATGCCGAGATCCTTGAAGGCCATCTCCACCGACTTTCTGGCCATGAGCAGATCGGGGCGGCATTCCAGCGCCTGACGCAGACACGCTTCCAGCGTGCGTTTGAAGGGCGTCAGTTCCAGATCGCCGCGATAGTCCACAGGCGCGTCCGGGGGCAGATCCAGCAGCGTGTTCAGTCTGGTGAGCCACACGTTGCGGTCGTTTTCGTACTTGATGAGCAGCGCTTCGGTCTGCGCAAGATCGGTTTCGGCCTGAAGCACGTCGAGCCGCGGACGAAGTCCGATGTTCCACGCGGTCTTTGCCATGTTGAGCTGCGCCTGCGCCCTTTCCAGCGAACGCCGCGTGCTGCTGATGCTCGCTTCCGCCTTCAGATAGGAAATGAAGGCTTCCTGCACGTCGGCAACAACGGTAAGCCGCTGCGCCTGCAGCTGAAGCTCCTGCCGCTCCTCTTCCAGCGCGGCCTTCTGGTAGGCGTTGAGCAGATTGAATCCGGTGAACAGCGGCTGACTGGCCTGCACCGTCATGGTGGTCACGTTGGGCTCGTAGCGCGAAGGCCGGTCCTTGCTGTATCGCGAATAGCTGTAGTTGACGTCCAGCGAGGGACCGAAGTCGCTGCGGGCCGCCTTGCGCGCGGATTCCGCCGCCTGAAGCGTAAAGCGGGCGCTCTCCACGTCGGGATTCTTCCGCAGCGCGCGCTCGACGGCGCTCTCCATGGAATAGCTCTCCCCGGCTTTGACGGACGGAGGCAAAAACAGTATACAGGCAAGAGCCGCACAACAGACAGAGCGCCAGAACATAGGAATCTCCTTCGGATTCCCGAACACTAGCGCAAAAGGCGGCCGTCTGTCACGCCCTCCGCATTGCGGCGGGCGCGCGATTTTTTTCGTTGCATCCGGTTCCGCTCAAGCATATGAACAGAGCGGACCCCTTCCGCGCCGGCGCGGCTTCTACGTCGGCAATCTATCGGATATCTTCGGAGCACCCATGGACTACAACATCTTTTCCGTCTTTGCCAGCGCAAGTCTCGTCGCCCAGCTCATCATGGTCATACTCATTGCGCTCTCCATCCTCAGCTGGACCGTCATCATAAGCAAGATCATCACGCTTTCCGCGGCCGAACGCAAGGCCACGGCGGGCATCCTCCGCTTCACCGACGCTCCCGACCTGCGTCAGGCCGTGCAGAGCCTCGGCGGCGACCCCTCTTCCCCGCTCTACGGCGTAGCCCAGCACGGCGTGCGCGAATTCAACAACGGCAAGGAAGTCGGCGCCGACGAAAGCGTCGTGGTCGAAACCGTGCGCCGCGCGCTCAATCAGGGCGTCGGTCTGGAAATCGACCGCCTGCACAAGCATCTTTCCATCCTCGCCACGGCTGCCAACACCGCGCCGTTCATCGGTCTGTTCGGCACGGTCTGGGGCATCATGACCTCGTTCCACGCCATCGGTCAGATGAAGTCCGCCTCCCTCGCCACCGTGGCCCCCGGCATTTCCGAAGCCCTCATTGCCACCGCCATCGGCCTCGGCGTGGCCGTGCCCGCCACCATCGCCTACAACATGTTTCTCGGCAAGCTCGACAGCATCGAAACCCGCCTCATCAACTTCGCGGGCATCTTTCTGAACCGCGTGCAGCGCGAAGTCAACGTGCACCACTTCCGCGGCAACGACAGGTAGGGCGCAGTCATGGCCAGAAAAAAAGGCTTCGTTTCGGAAATCAACGTGACGCCCTTCGTGGACGTCATGATGGTTCTGCTCATCATTTTCATGGTCACCGCGCCCATGATGGATTCGGGACTCGACGTCGACCTTCCCCAGGCCAAGCAGGTGGACACGCTGCCGTCCGATTCCGAACATCTGGTGCTCACCGTTCGTGAAGACGGCTCCCTCTATCTCGACACCTACGAAGTGCCCCTCGAAGAGCTGGAAGAACGTCTCGTCACTCTCGTGAAGGACAAGGATCGCGCGCTCTTCCTGCAGGCCGACAAGGCCGTGCCCTATGGTCTGGTGGTGGATGTCATGGGCCGCATCAAGGCCGCGGGCATCGAGAAGCTGGGCGTGGTCGCCATGCCCTCCACGGAAAGCGCTGCCCCTGCGCAGTCCGGCAGCGCCCAGCAGCGCCGCCGCTAGACGGCAACTACATACTCCCATGCGAATAAGCAGTCTCTTTATATCCATACTGCTCCATCTGGCAGTGCTGGCCTTCATACTGTACGTGCCGCTGCGTCCCCCGCTGGACATTTCGCGGCCCGTGTATCAGGTCAGCCTCGTGATGGGCGCTCCGGGCGGCGAAAAACTGCCCTCTCCCGTGCTGGGGGCGCGTCCTCCCGTTACCGGCAAACAGGTGGCTTCCACGGAAGCGGCCGCCCAGCCCAAGGCCGAGCCCGCCCCTGCTCCGAAGCCTGAAGAAGCTCCCATAGCCAAGCCCGAACCAAAACCCGAGCCGAAACCGGAACCCAAGCCCGAACCGCAGAAGGATCCGGTGCAGATTCCGCAGCAGCAGAAAAAGCCGGAACCCAAGCCCGAGCCCAAGCCGGAACCCAAACCGGAGCCGAAGATCGAGAAAAAACCTGATCCCAAGGCAGAAAAGAAGCCCGAACCCAAGCCCGAAAAGAAAAGCGAATCCAAGCCGCAGAGCTCCAAGACGCAGAGCAAGTCGCAAAGCAAGTCGCAGAACAAGAACGACAACGGCAAGGACGCCCTGGCCGACGCTCTGGCCGACGCCCGCAAGCAGGCCCGTTCCAACACCAGCGGCAAGGGCGGCGGCACCTCCGCGTCGCGCGCGCTGGCCGATCTGGAAAAGCAGGTCGGCAGAACCGGCGTGGGCGGTGGCGGAGGCGAAGGCGACGGCCCCGGCGGCGGCGGCATCTACGACGTGTACGTGGCCCAGGTCATTCTGGCCGTGCAGCCCAACTGGAGCATGCCCACCTACTCGCGCAACAACATGGTGGTGCAGGTGCGCATCAAGCTCGACAAGCAGGGCAACGTTCTCGACTGCCACATCGAACGTTCCTCCGGCAGACCCGAGTTCGACGCCTCCGCCGTCAACGCCATCATACGAACCAAAACCCTGCCCCCGCCGCCCACCCCTGAACAGCAGGATCTTGTCATCAGCTTCAACTCTCTGGATG
>NZ_DBMAHT010000148.1:0-4556 GCF_057866825.1 Mailhella sp. | reverse complement strand
GCCGCCGACTCATCTCAAACCCCTCCTGCCCCCTCTACTGCCGCAAAAACCCTCCCCCCGCAACTGAAAAGGCAGGAAAGACAGGAAGAGAGGAAAGGCATGCGGGGGAAATAATTCCCCCCGCACCCCCCTGGTTCCGCCTCAGGCTTCGCCCTCGGCGGGGCGGGTGTGCAGGCAAAGGGCATTGCCGAAAATGGGCGGGAGTTTGGAAAGGCCGAGACCGCGGGTGCCGGAGTCCCTGGCAGACGCCGTTCGGGCTGCGGACTCAGTGCAGGTGTGCGCTGCTGCGCCCACCTGCGGTGGCCGACTCCTGTCCGGCCTCCGCCGGACAGTCGTGTCAAAGGATGGGATTTCCAGATGACAGGGAGACGTTGAGCGTTCGTGTGTGAAAGTGCCAACGTGACGTCATTGTTTGGGGTGCAGCCCTGAATCGAAACAGGAATCAGAGCCGTACGAGGGGAAAAAATCAGGGAGAGATCGTTTTGACTTCGGCCACGCTTTGAATCCGGCCGTTTTTGGGGCTCGACCGTGTTTCGACCTCTGCCTTCAGGGGAAACACTTTTTGCTGCACGGCGTCGCCCGGGCCCCCGGAGCGTTGAGAGACGGCCTTCCGGCCTCCACTCTCCCCCTCGCCCTTTGCCTCGGGCATAATCTTCCCGTTCACCCTGTCCTGCTGAAGCAGCGCAGCTGCGAAGCAGAATCAGGGGGGCGCGGGGGGAATTATTTCCCCCGCATGTCTTTCCTGCCTTTTCTGCCTTTCCTGCCTTTGACTTGTTTGACATTCGGGCAGTCGGCCGCCTATGTTTGAAGATCACAGCAAGGGAGGGAGCATGCCTCACAAGGTTACCGACGCATGGGACAGGAGCGGAGCGTTCACGCTGGAGGAAGCGGAGGCGCTGGCGGCGCGGCGCGGGGAACGGGCAGTGCCCACGTGGTGCGGCATGTGCGGGCCGCGGGCGAACTGTGCGGTGTACGCGTTTGAGCGCGACGGGCGTCTGCTTCGGGTAGCGGGCATGAAGGAAGCGCCGCACAACAGGGGCGGGCTGTGCTGCAAGGCTCATGCGGCGGCGCAGTGGGTCTATTCTCCCGACAGAATCACCACGCCGCTGCGGCGCACGGGCAAAAAGGGCGAAGGCCGCTTCGAGCCCATAAGCTGGGATGAAGCGCTCGGCATTGTGGCGGACACGCTGAAGGCGCAGAAGGCGGCGTTCGGACCGGAATCGCTGGCAGTGCTTTCTCCGGCGCGGCGCGACTACAGCGAATATCTGTATCGTCTGCTCGTGGCGCACGGCAGTCCCAACTACGGGCACAGCGGCATTTGCGCCATGCAGCTTCATTTCGGCTTCTGCCACACGATAGGGGCGCGGCCCTCGCCGGACTACAGAAATGCCGACGTGATTCTCATCTGGGGCAGGCAGCCGGTGTATTCCGGGCCGCCGCTGGGCACGGCCGAAGCGCTCGTGGAAGCCCGGCTTCGCGGCGCGCGCATTTACGCCATCAAGCCCTCCATCGAAGCCGACGGCAGTTTCGCCACCGACTGGATTCCCGTTCGCCCCGGTACCGATGCCGCTCTCGCCCTTGCCATGCTCCACGTCGTCACGGGCGAAGGACTCATCGACAAAAATTTCGTTGATCGGTGGTGCTTCGGCTACGACAGGCTTGCCGAACACGTGCGTCAGTTCAGTCCGGCGTGGGCCGAAGGCATCTGCGGCGTACCGGCTGCGGTCATTGAGGAAATGGCCCGCACCTACGCCACCACGCCCCGGGCCACCATCGATGTGGGCAACGGTCTCGAACACGCCCCTTCCGCCAGCGACGCCATCCGCGCCATAGCCATGCTCATGGCCGTTACCGGGCATCTCGACAGGCCGGGCGGCAATCTGTTTGCCGGGCCGGGCTCCACCATGCCCGCGCCGCGCAGCGTTCAGATGAGGGACAGGTACACCCCGGAATGGCTGGAAAAAATCGTGGGACCGGAATTCCCCCGCGCGTTTCAGCCGTTCCGCGAAGGCACCTCGGCCGCGTATCCGCGCCTTTTTGCCGACGTTGTTTCCGAGCATCCGACCATTCACGCCATCATTGCGCCCGGCTCGCAGCCCACGGTGAGCACCCGCAATCCGCGAGGCGTCATCAGGGCACTGGAAAAGCTGGATTTCTATGTCGTCATCGACACCCACCGCACCGCAGACATGCCCTGGGCCGACATCGTGCTGCCCGCACTCACGCCCTATGAAATCGATCATCCGTTCGAGGTGCGCGGCCCGTTCATCATGGCGCGCAGCCGGGCGGCTGATCCCGTGGGCGAAGGCCGCTCCATGCAGCAGATCATTCTCGACATCGGCACCGCCCTCGGCTACGGCGACGAATTCTGGAACGGCGACATCAACGCCTGCATGGACTGGCAGCTCGAACCGCTCGGCATGACCATGGACGAACTGCGTTCCCACCGCACGGGCATCGTGTATCCGCCCGCCGGCCGGCGCACCTACGAAAACTACGCAAAAGTCTTCTCCACGCCCAGCTCGCGCCTCGACAAAAGTCCCTTCCTGCCTCAGGGCAAGGTGGCGCTCTACAATACCAGCTTTGAAGAGGCGGGCTTTGCGCCCTTGCCCGGCTGGAGAGAACCCGTGGAAAGCGTGTCCGGCACACCGGAACTCCTCAAGGATTACCCCTTCGTGCTTTCCGACTATCACACCTCGCGGAGCTTTTCCGCAGGCTGGCAGCGCAACGTTCCTCTGCTGCGCGAGGTGGAAAAGGAGCCTTGTCTGCACATCCATCCGAACAGGGCCCGGGCCCTCGGCATTGCCGACGGCGATACCGTGCGCGTCACCTCTCCCCACGGCTTTCTTCTTGTGAAGGCCATGTACTATCCCGGCATCCGCGAAGACACGGTCATGCTGCTGCACGGCTGGTGGCAGGGCTGCGCCGAACTCGGCCTGCCCGACCTGCCCCTGCTCGACGGCGGCGCCAACGTGAACCTGCTCTACTCCCCGGACATGGAAAAAAGCGCCGATCCCCTCATCACCGCCATGGGCAGTCAGACCCTCGTAAACGTCGCGCGCGTCTGCCCCGCCGAAAAGGATGCCTCATGAAGGAATACGCCATCACCTTCGACCCGGAACGCTGTATTGCCTGTCACGGCTGCGTGGTTGCCTGCAAAACCTGGCGCGACACTCCGCAGAACGCCTGCCGCCGACGCCTGGATACCCTGTGGACAAAAGAAGAAACCATGCCCCGTCTGCGCCACGCTTCCGTGGCCTGCCTGCACTGCAACACGCCCGCCTGCCTCGAAGCCTGCCCCGCAGGCGCCATTCACAAACAGGAAAACGGCCTCGTCACCGTGGACGAACACACCTGCATCGGCTGCCGCGCCTGCCTCAGAGCCTGCCCCTTCCACGTGCCCTCGTTCGCCGCTCCGCGCAGCCCCATGATCAAATGCGACCTCTGCAACGGCCTCTTCAACCCCGAAACCGAGTCTCCCCCCTGCGTGGCTTCGTGCCCTACCCGCGCCCTCACCTTCACCGCCCTCACCCCCGAACAAAAAAGCTCCTGCGAAGCCCGTATGCTCGCCCTGCTCCGCAGCCGTGAGGAATGGTAGCAAGCCTGAGAAAAAACGTGATGGACGAAAACGCCCCGGCGTCCGCCATCGCCCGTTTGCGCAAGACAGTCTGCACAGGTTGCGGGACTTGCACGACGGGCATTGCGTTTAACGGCGGAAGTGAGTTCCGGCTACTTATGCCCGTCGGCGCGACCGTCTGAAGACAGGTCGCGGGCCCCAGAGCGTTGAGCGACGGCCTTCCGGCAGGCACTCCCCCCCTTCGTCCTTCGCTTCGGGCATAATTTTCCCGTTCACCCTGTCCTGCCGGGCGGCGCAGCCGCACGGCAGAAACAGGGGGGCGCGGGGGGAATTATTTCTGACCTTGCAGGCCTCCGAAGAGCACGCAGTCCCGTCTGTGCAAGACACGCTGTACTGTCTGCGGGACTTGTACGACGGGCATTGCGTTTAACGCCGGAAATGAATTCCGGCTACTGATGCCCGTCGGCCGGGCTCCTGATGTCGCCCGGGGCCCCAGAGCGTTGAGCGACGGCCTTCCGGCAGACACTCCCCCCTTCGCCCTTCGCTTCGGCATAATCTTCCCGTTCACCCTGTCCTGCCGGGCGGCGCAGCCGCACGGCAGAAACAGGGGGGTGCGGGGGGAATTATTTCCCCCGCATGCCTTTCCTGCCTTTTCTGCCTTTCCTCTCTTCCTGCCTTTTCTGCCTTTACTCTTCGGGCAGGGGCGGGGCGTTGAGGGCGCGGGGGGGCTGGGATTTCGGGAGTCGGGAGAGGGCTTCGCACTGGAGCTGGCGCAGGCGTTTTCCGGATTCCGCGCCGCGGTTGCGCCAGGCTTCGGGCAGGCGCACGGCGCGGATGGCGGCGAGGTCGCGGGTGGCCAGGGGTTCCCAGTTCCAGCCGCCGTCGGCTCCGGCGAGAATCCAGAAATCGTGGAAGATGCGGGCTTCCTGGAGTTTGCAGATCAGGTCTCTGCGCGTGCCTGCGCGCAGGGAGCCGTACA
>NZ_DBMAHT010000147.1:0-4584 GCF_057866825.1 Mailhella sp. | reverse complement strand
GGGACGCATGGAATCTGCGTCCGGCGACATTCAGGTCATGGGGGTTCCGGCCTGCGCTCTGTTCTTCAAGAACACCGTGTTCGACCTGCTGCTTCCCCGTCTGCTGGCCGGTCGCCGCATCACCCGCGGCGAGCTTGCGCGCCTCGGCGAGGGCGGCTACTGCATGGCCTGTTCCATCTGCACCTACCCCAAATGCGGATTCGGAAAGTAGCATGACGGGGCTCGTGCTGGCCGGAGGTCTTTCCTCCCGTTTCGGAAACGACAAATCCCGCGTCGTCGTGCATGGCGGCGCGGGAGACATGGCGGATTTCAGTCTTCGTCTGCTTTCCTCGCTGAAAGAAGTGTGCGAGCTTGCCGTGTCCTGCCGTGCGGATCAGGTGGAAACCTTGAAGGACAAGCGCGTGACGCTGGTTCCCGATGAAGAAGACGGCCCGCCCACGCCGCTGAAAGGACTGGTGGCCGCGCTTCGCAGACTGAGCGCTCCTGTGCTGGCCATTCCGTGCGATCTTCCGCTCATGACGCCGGACATTCTCGAACTGCTCATCCGGGCGCGCGCCCGCGCCCTTGCAGAAAGAGATCCGCAGGGCCCGGCGCTTCTGCGTACGACCTTCATCGACAAGGACGGTTTTCTGGAATCGCTCATCGGCATTTACGAAGCGGAGAGTCTTCCCTTTCTGGAAAAGGCCCTGCATCAGGGGCGCTGGGGCATATGGTCCGCCCTGCCCCGGGAAGGCAACTGCCTGGTACCCCGGCCCGAGTCTCCGGCCTTTCTCAACATGAACACGCAGGAAGAATTTCAATGGGCCGTCGGCTATCTCACAACCCGGCGCTGACCACAGATCCCCCGCCCATCATCTGTTATTAATGTTATTAACAGCATGCTCCGTCCGGCTCACCCAGGGCGGAGCGTTTTTTTTTGCGGGGCATCCACATCCGCCTCAGCACCCTTTTCGCCGCCCCTCTCCCCCAAGAAGCCCCGCTCCCGCATCGCCGAGGCTTTTTCCGACGAAAAACGCCGTCTCCGTTTCGGGCAAGGATTCTTCAACCATCGCTTGAAAGAGCGACGCCCCCCGCCTTTTCATCCCGCTTGTTGCCCGGCGTCGCTTTTCCTCCATGCTCCCATTTTTAAATAAAAAACACCCCGGAAGTGCAGCCGAAGCCGTGCTTCCGGGGTGTTTTTTTATTCGTCAGGCCAGAATGAGCTGTTTCCGACCTTCGCGAAGAGGCAGCACCCGCCCTATGCAGTAGGCCGGTTCTCCCAGCGCCGCCAGTCTCTCGCAGGCTTCCTGTTTCCGTTCCGCAGGTACGGCGAGCAGAAGTCCGCCCGAGGTCTGCGCATCGAAGGCCAGCGTGGCACGAAGCTCGTCCGCGCTTTCCGAAACCAGCGTATGACAGGAGCAGTAATCCCGGTTGCGATACGTTCCCGCGGGGATCAGACCGCAGGAAGCAAAATCCTCCACCTGTTCGATGAACGGAAGCGCCGCCGTGTCGATTTCCACGGAAACGCCCGAGCCCTTGGCCATTTCCAGAACATGGCCGCCGACGCCGAAACCGGTGACGTCCGTGGCGGCCCTGAGGCCCATGTCGCGGATCAGCGAAGAGGCGTTTGCGTTCAATCTGGTCGTCCAGCGGTACATGTCGCGCTCCGCCTCGTCGCTGCCGGGCCACTTGGCCTTCACCGCCGTGGCAAGCACGCCCGTGCCCAGCGGCTTGGTGAGAATAAGCGCGTCTCCGGGCACAAGGCCGTCGTTGCGTGCCACATGCGCAGGATCAATCACCCCCGTGACGGACAGACCGAACTTGATCCATTCATCATCCAGCGTATGCCCTCCGGCCAGCACGGCCCCGGCTTCCCCCACCTTTTCCATGGCCCCGGAAAGAATTTCCGCCAGAACCGAAAGCGGCGTGTCCGATTCCGCCGAAGGAGAAGGAAAGGCCGCGATGTTCATCACCGACCACGGCCATCCGCCCATGGCATAGACGTCGGAAAGAGCGTTGGCGGCTGCCGTCTGTCCGAAAAGGCGCGCATTGTTGCCGATGGGGCCGAGAATGTCCACGGTCTGCACCAGGGCGAGCCCCGCAGGCGGAGCCTTGACCAACACGGCGTCCTCATTGTTGGAAAAGCCGTGCAGCACGCGCCCTTCCCTGTCCGGCGGCGGCGTGATCTCGGAAAGAATCTCTTCAGCAACTCCGGAGCCGTCTTCGCCGCTCAACCGGCGCCCTTGGTTTTATCCATCAGACAGAATGTCGACATAGGTTCTCCAGGCACATCGCGTGCCTACTTGGTTTTCATGTTCAGCGCCCGCATCGCGCCCTCCGCCGCAAAGGGCATGAAGGCCGAGATGGACGTCGCAGGCGTCGGGTTCGTCAGCTCTCCCGTAAAACGCGCGCCCTGCGCCGCCAGCACGCAGGCTTCCTTCAACGGAAATCCGGCCGCGGCAAATGCGGTCAGCAGTCCCGTGACAAGATCGCCCGTGCCGCCCACCGGTTCCATGAACGGCAGACAGGGCTCCGTCACACGGCCTGTTTCCCGCCCTTCCTCCATGATAAGGTCGGATGATCCTTTGACAAGAAGAAGACGGGCGCTGTCGCCGTGCTCCCAGGCAAGTCTTGCCAGATCCTCGGCCCGATTGTCTTCCGAAAGAAGAAAACCGCGCGTGTAAAAAGGATGCGGCGCTTTTTCATCCGCCAGAAACGCCAGTTCGCCCGCATCCGGCGTGAACACGTCGTAGCGCGAGGCATAGCCGCTCATCTTGGCGGCGTACATGAAGCCGGCGTCGGCAACAAGCGCCGGCATGGGGCCCCGGCGAGCCTCCAGCGCCATGAGAATGCTGTTGTGCCCGTCCACGCTGGGAAAAAGATAATGAAACGTCAATCCGGAAAGATTCGCGTCCTCCCCCACGAGCCACGACGCCAGCCAGGCATAGAGCGCCGAGCTTCCTTTCGACGAGCCGCAGTCCCCCGCAAGAAGAATCTGCGGACGGGGCGCGCCGAGTCTCTCCGTCACCAGCAAGGCCGCAGCCGCGAGCGCGGGCGTGCCCCGCTGCACGGGCACGGAAGGCACGACCGCCTCCTTCCCCAGAATGCGGACATCCTCGGGCTCAAGCCTGTCGCCGTTCACCTTCCAGGAGCCCAGGCACAAGGGAAAATCGTCATCCGGCACGGTGCCGCATATCAGCCAGCTCATGCTCCACCTTCCTGCCGCCACAGGCGACGGGCTTCAAGAAACGCCTTCTGGAGCGCGTACGAGCACAGGGTGTGCCCCTGCACGCGGGGTTCCTCCGCGCCCGCAATGCTTTCGCCGACAAGAAGCGACGCAAGATACGGCACATCCGGGCAGCCGCCGCCGGATACGTTGACGATGCGCCCGGAGGAACGCTCCACGGTAATCTTCACGTTGGCGGCCTGCACCATGAACCAGTCGCCGAAATCCTTCGTGCGGAACAACGACACGGGTTCGAGCATCGGTCCGCTTACCGGAACCACGTTCATGGGCGAAAGCCGCTCCTTTTCCAGTACCCGCCGGACGGCGGATTCCATCATGAGCGGAAACGTCACCACCATGTCGCAACCGGTGCGCAGTTCCGGCGGAGGCCCCTTGACCTCCACCGGAAAACCGGCCGACTGAAGACAGCGTTCCGCCCGAATGACCTCGCCGGTATGCTGGAAGACCAGAAAACCCTTTTCCACGGAAGAGGCCTTTTCCGATTCCCTGCCGCCGCGTCGCTTCAGCCAGCCGGTCAGTCGATCAAGCATTACTTGCGAAGCTCCAGCCGGACGACGCCGTCGCCCTCTTCTCTGACTTCAATGTTCCAGCCGCTGTGTCTGGCCGCCCGACTGACGTTTTCCTGACTCGTTGAGTTGTCCACGAGCACGTCGATGGGGTCGGAGCCGGAAAGATGCGGATAGACCATAAGCACAGGCTGGGGGCAGGAAAGTCCGCGCGTATCAATAAGCATAGGAAATCTCCTTTATGACTCAGGCTTTTCTCGAAAACGCAAAACCGATGACCAGGCACACGGCAAGGCCGATGAGCGTGCCCTGCACGCCGTACGCGCCGATGCCCGCAGCGGAGCTCGCCGTGCCGAGGTTGTGCGCCATGGCGGCTCCGGCCAGCATGCCGAGGGCGAAGATGGCGGCGTCGCTGTCGCCTTCGCCGGCCATGAAGAGCTGTCTGCCGGGGCATCCGCCGGCGAGCGCGAAGGCCAGACCGGCCGTGACCATGCCGAGGAAGTTCCACAGGCCGTCGGTATGCGCCACGGGCTGATTGGCAAATCCGGCATGGAAGCCGCCCGTCAGCAGATTGGCGATAATGGCCGCGGCAAACATGGCCGCCACGCCGAAGAAAAGATGTCCGTACCGGAAGAGAATAAGATCACGAAACGCGCCCATGGTGCAGAAGCGGCTGCGCTGGGCAAGCGCGCCGATGACGATCGCCACGCCGAGGGACAGAAGGAACGGAGCATGGGAAGCGCCGGGGCCGCTCACGGAATAGAACAGAGGTCCGCTCTGCGCCTGTCCGGGAACCTGCGGGAAGGCAAGATACAGGCCCAGAAGTCCCAGCATGAGCAGGGGGAAGAACCA
>NZ_DBMAHT010000146.1:0-4590 GCF_057866825.1 Mailhella sp. | reverse complement strand
CATCTCTTCCCTGACCGGTCTGCGGCTCGTCAACCGCTACGACGTGGAAGGTCTGGACGAAGACGTGTTTCAGCGCGCGGTGAAAACCGTGTTTTCCGAACCGCAGGTGGACAACGCCGGCGAAACCCTGCCCGAAGGCGACTACACCGCCTTTGCCGTGGAATACCTGCCCGGTCAGTTCGATCAGCGGGCCGATTCCGCGAGCCAGTGCATCCAGCTCATGACCCAGGGCGAACGCCCCGCCGTGCGCACGGCGCGCGTGTTTCTGCTTTCCGGCGACCTTTCCGAAGCCGACGTGGAAAAGATCAAGCGCTACCTCATCAACCCCGTGGAAGCGCGCGAAGCCAGCCTTGACCCCGTGGAAACCCTGCGCGTGGAATACGAAGTGCCCACCAGCGTGAACACCGTGGAAGGCTTCACCACGCTGGACGAAGCCGGTCTTTCCGCCCTGCTCGATCAGCTCGGCCTCGCCATGGATCTCGACGACCTCAAGTTCCTGCAGGCCCATTTCCGCGACGAGGAAAAGCGCGATCCCACCATCACCGAAGTGCGCGTGGTGGACACCTACTGGTCCGATCACTGCCGCCACACCACCTTCTCCACCCACATCGACGGCGTGGAAATTCTGGACGAAAAAACGCTGGCCGCCTATGAGCGCTACCTTGCCGCCCGCAAGGAAGTGTACGGCGAAGAAAAGGCGGCCCTGCGTCCGCAGACCCTCATGGACATGGCCACCATCGCCGCCAAGACCCTGAAAAAACGCGGCCTGCTCGGCAACATGGATCAGAGCGAGGAAATCAACGCCTGCTCCATCCACGTGACCGCCACCGTGGACGGCGAAGAGCAGGACTGGCTGCTCATGTTCAAGAACGAAACCCACAACCATCCCACCGAAATCGAACCCTTCGGCGGCGCGGCCACCTGCATCGGCGGCTGCATCCGCGATCCGCTCTCCGGCCGCGCCTACGTCTATCAGGCCATGCGCGTCACCGGCTGCGGCGATCCGCGCACGCCCGTTTCCGAAACCATTCCCGGCAAGCTCCCGCAGCGCAAGCTCGCCCAAACGGCCGCCTCGGGCTATTCCTCCTACGGCAACCAGATAGGTCTTGCCACCGGCATGGTTTCCGAAGTCTATCATCAGGGCTACGTGGCCAAGCATCTGGAAGTGGGCGCCGTGGTGGCCGCGGCTCCGGCCGTCAACGTGGTGCGCAAGCGTCCCGAACCCGGCGACGTGGTCATTCTGCTCGGCGGACGCACCGGCCGCGACGGCATCGGCGGGGCCACCGGCTCCTCCAAGAGCCACAACCGCAAGTCCCTCGTCACCATGGCCTCGGAAGTGCAGAAGGGCAACGCACCCGAAGAACGCAAAATCCAGCGCCTGTTCAGAAACGGCGACGTCACCCGCCTCGTCAAGCGCTGCAACGACTTCGGCGCGGGCGGCGTTTCCGTGGCCATCGGCGAACTCGCGCCCGGTCTCGAAATCCGTCTCGACGCCGTGCGCAAGAAGTACGAAGGCCTCGACGGCACCGAACTCGCCATTTCCGAATCGCAGGAACGCATGGCCTGCGTGGTGGCCGCCAAGGACGCTCCCGCCTTCATCGAAGCCGCGGAAAAGGAAAATCTCGAAGCCTATCAGGTGGCCGTGGTCACGGAATCGCCGCGCATGGTCATGAACTGGCAGGGCAAAACCATCGTCGATCTTTCCCGCGCCTTCCTCGACACCAACGGCGCGTCCAAGCACACCCGCGTGCGCGTGGAATCCAAGGACCGCTCCGCCCTCGACGCCCCCGCGGCCTCCAGCCTGCGGGAAACGGCCTCCAGCCTCAAGTGCGCCTCGCGCCGCGGCCTTGCCGAACGCTTCGACTCCACCATCGGCGCAGGTTCCGTGCTCATGCCCTTCGGCGGCGTGCGTCAGCGCACTCCCGCGCAGGTCATGGCCGCGCTGCTGCCCGTGCTGCCCGGCCACGAAACCAAGGACTGCTCCGTCATGGCCTGGGGCTTCGACGCCGATCAGATGAGCGTCGATCCCTACGAAGGCGCGTACCGTTCCGTGGTCACGTCCGTCGCCCGCCTCGTCGCCGCAGGCTGCGACTACCGCAAGGCCTACCTCACCCTGCAGGAATACTTTGAAAAGCTCCGCGACGAGCCGGAACGCTGGGGCAAGCCCTTTGCCGCGCTCCTCGGCGCGCTCGACGCGCAGCTTGATCTCAACGTGGCGGCCATAGGCGGCAAGGACTCCATGTCCGGCTCCTTCCTCGACATGGACGTGCCCCCCACCCTCATTTCCTTTGCCATCGCTCCGGCCAAGACCGACGACGTGCTCTCGCCCGAGTTCAAGGAAGCCGGACCCCCCGTCTGCCTGCTCGCGCCCGCCTCGGCCGACGCCGAAGGCTTCAAGGCCTGCTGGGACGCCTTTGCCGCCCTGCACGCCGCGGGCAAGGTGAAGGCCGCCTGGGCCGTGGAAAACAGCGTGGCCGAAGCGATCATGAACATGTCGTTCGGCAACGGCATCGGCTTTGAGTCCTGCGCCGACATCGACTGGCATCGTCCCATGCCCGGGGCCATCGTGGCCGAACTGACCGAAGAGAGCGGCCTGCGCCTCGGCGTCACCACGGAAAAGGCCGTGATCACCCTCGGCTCGGACAGCGCCTCCGTCGAGGAACTGCTTGCCCTGAACGAAGGCGTGCTGGAAGACATCTACCCGAACCGCACCGCAAAGGACGAAGCCTCCGTGCCGCTCATCACCTCGGAGAAGCAGCCCGCGGCCAGACCCCGCACGGGCTCGGCCAGGCCGCGCGTGGTCATTCCCGTGTTCCCCGGCACCAACTGCGAATACGACAGCGCCCGCGCCGTCATGCGCGCCGGTCTCGAACCGGAAATCATCGTGCTGCGCAACCAGTCCGCGACCGAGGTTTCGGAATCGGCCGCGCGCTTCGCCCGCGCCGTGCGCGAAAGTCAGATCATCTTCGTGCCCGGCGGCTTCTCCGGCGGCGACGAACCCGAAGGTTCCGGCAAGTTCATCACGGCCTTCTTCCGCAATCCCGAAGTGACCGACGCCACCATGGATCTGCTCAAGCAGCGCGACGGCCTCATGCTCGGCATCTGCAACGGCTTCCAGGCGCTCATCAAGCTCGGCCTCGTGCCCTTCGGCGAAATCATCGACACCGACGCTTCCTGCCCCACCCTCACCTTCAACGTCATCGGACGCCATCAGTCGAAAATCGTGCGCACGCGCGTGTCTTCGCGGCTCTCCCCCTGGCTGAAGAACGTGAACACGGGCGACATCATCTCGGTGCCCGTGTCCCACGGCGAAGGCCGCTTCCTGTGCGAGCCCGCGCTGCTTGAAAAGCTCAGGGCAAACGGACAGATCGCCACCCAGTACGTGGATCTCGACGGCAATCCCACCATGGACGTGGACTTCAACCCCAACGGCTCCGTCTGGGCCGTGGAAGGCATCACTTCCCCGGACGGACGCGTGCTCGGCAAGATGGGACACTCCGAACGCACGGGCGCGAACCTCTACAAGAACGTGCCCGGCAACTACGATCTCCATCTCTTCGAGTCTGCCAGGGACTACTTCAGCCTCTAAAAACAGCGCCGGGGCGGAAAGGCTTCCGCTCCGGCTCTTCAACCGACGGCAAGACAGATGCCGCCCCGTTCCATGATTTTCGGAGCCTGTTCCGCCGCCCGCCCGGCGCTTGGCCCCTCCGGCTGCCCCCCCCGACTGTTCGGCACGCCGCCTCATCCGCCTGCGCGGCGGCCCCGGTGAAGTCGGCGGCCTCGCCTTCCCCGGCGAACTCAACGCCAGAGAGAAAGCGAAGGCAGGGCAAAAGCAAGGCGCAAGGGAGACGGAGGCACGACGAGGCGGGCGATGATGCGCGGCGTTGAACACGCCCTCTCGCCCCGCCAAAAGACGAACTTCCGCGTTCAGGCCGCGGAACGCGGGCCGCAGGCCGCCCGGCCTCCGGCCCGGGACTGCCTGGCCGACTCTCCCTCCGATTGTTCGGCACGCCGCCTGCTTCATCCGACTGCCCGGCGAGACTTCCGGCAGCCGCCGTCAGGCAAACCGAGTCAGACAAAGAAAAGCCCCGACATCCAACGATGCCGGGGCTTTTTCCTGACGTTTTGCCAGGCGCGGTCAATTGCCGCGTCTCAATGCGCCGCCTACTTGCCGAGCAGACTTCGCGCATAGGCGTGAATGCCGTTGGCAAGCCCCTGCGCCAGGCGCTGCCTGTGCTTGCTGCTCTTCAGACGCGACGCTTCCTTCGTGTTGGTGGAGTATCCCAGTTCCACCAGCACGCTGGGCATGGAGGAGCCCACCAGCACGAAAAACGGCGCGCCCTTCACCCCGCCGTCGCGGGTGGAGGCTCCGTTTCTTTTCAGATAGCTCAGCGTGTTTTTCTGAATGCGGTCCGCCAGACGGCGCGATTCCGTGGTGCGCGCGCCGGTCAGAATTTCCGTGAGTATCTTGTCCATGTCGCCGAGACGCCCGCTGTCGGCGTTTTCCACCGTGGCCAGACGACTCACCGAACTGCTGCGGGCAAAATCCAGAATGTAGGTCTCAAGGCCGCTGATGCCGGTATTTTCCGA
>NZ_DBMAHT010000145.1:0-4632 GCF_057866825.1 Mailhella sp. | reverse complement strand
TTATGGTAGCAAGGGGGAGATTTGAACTCTCGACACTACGGGTATGAACCGTATGCTCTAACCAACTGAGCTACCTTGCCGTGCTGCGGAATCATCCGGCGCAGGAATGTACTTATAGAAAACGGCCGCCCTTGGCAAGCATTTTTTTTGCCTTCCGGCAAATTTTTTTATCGCAGCATGAAGAGGTACACCGGAATGGCGAGCAGCAGGCGATAGACGGCAAAAGGCTTGAGGGTGACGTGCCCGAGCAGGGAGATGAAGCAGCGCATGGCGGCGATGGCGGAAAGGAAGGCGCACAGCGATCCGACAAGGAAGAAGGGAACGTCCGCCGCGGTGAACAGGGAGAGCGATTTCAGAAGATCGTAGCCCGCTGCGCCGATGATGATGGGCACGGCCGCAATGAAGGAGTATTCCGCGGCGACTTCGCGGCGCACGCCGAGAATCATGCCGCCCATGAGCGTGGAGGCGGAGCGGGAGAAGCCGGGCCACAGGGCGAGGCACTGAAAGCAGCCTATGCCGAGCGCCTGCAGGGGGGTGAGCTGATCGAGGGTCTGCACGGGCATGTTGTTCTGCTTCGGGGCGAGCATGTGTTCCACCACGAGCATGAGAACGGCGCCGCACACCAGAGCGGCCGCCACCGTGGCGGGCGTGAACAGCGATTTGATGAAGCTGTGCAGCAGAAGTCCCAGGGAGGCGGCGGGCAGGGTGGTGAGCACGAGCATTAGAATGCCGCGCAGTCCGGCAAAGCCGCGCTTGTTTCCAGAGAGGCGAAGCAGGCCGAGAAAGCGCCGCCAGTAGAGGGCGAGCACGGCGAGAATGGCGCCCACCTGAATGACCACCTCGAAGGTGGACGCCCCCGGACCGGAAAATCCCAGAAGGCTGGAAGCGAGCACGAGATGACCGGAGGAAGAAACGGGAAGGAACTCGGTGAGTCCTTCCACGAGCCCGAGCAGAGCGGCGGTGATGAGGGAATCCATATTAGGCTGTCCTGGGTTTTCCGCTGGTGATGGCGCGTTCGACGAAGGAAAGGGTTTCGGTGTAGAAGTTTTCGGAAGAACCGTAGGTGTAGGGCGTGAGCACGCGCGTGCGGTTGGCGCCGACCATGAGGCCCACGATGACCTGCGCCGTGCTGGAGGGCGTGAGCGTGGTGATCGTACCGTCGGCAACGCCGCGCTGAAGCTGGATTTCGAGAAGATGATGCACTTCCGCAAATTTGCGGAGCATGATTTCCCTATCGTCGCTGGCCTTCATGTCGCTGTAGGGAGAGCAGCGCACGAGCACGAGCCAGTTGGTGTGCGGATCGACGGAAAATTCAAGATAGGCGCGGCAGAAGCAGAGCACGCCGGTAAGGCCGTCGGGCGTGCCTTCCGTGGCGGAGCGCAGCACGGTCAAAAAATGTTCCAGCACGTCCATGCCCGCGGCAAAGAACAGCTTTTCCTTGTTGCCGTAATGATGGGTGAGGAGGCCCAGCGCGACTCCCGCCCTGTCGGAAATTTTTTTGAACGTGGTTTCGGCAAAGCCGTACTCGCCGAAAAGTTCCTTGGCTGCCTGCAGAAGGGCTTCCTTTTTAGTGACGCTTTTCATGTTCCTTATTACTGTTGTCCGGCTGGGACGGTACGCCTCGGTCCGGGAAGACCTCGGCCATGAAAAAGGGAATGTCTCCGGACAGGCTCCCTTGTGCCTGATTCCTGAAAGAACGCGATCGGAGAACGTTTCTGACGGCTTCAGGTTTGCCTTATTGCAGCGATAAAGGCAAGTCGTTTGTTTGCTCAAACAACATCGGCGGAGAATAAGCGCGGACAACTGGACATCGTGCGCGTTCCCCAGTATTCTCGGAGAGATGTCGGAACCTCTCCGATGCCCGTTATGGAGGACTCATGGCCCGCTGTCTGGCTGTTGTTGCTATTGCTTTATGGTTTACGCTGCTCTCGTCGTATCTCACGAGCGTGTTCATTGCGGCCGTTGCAGCGGCGCTTACGCTGCCCATCTATCGCTGGCTGCGCGCGAGAATGGCCAAAACATCGGCCATCGCCTTTTTTTCCGTCGGCCTGGTGATATGCGTGGCCACGCCCATCACCATAGTGATAGTCATGGTGGTGCCGCAGGCGCTCGAAGGCGCGCGTCGTCTCAGCGCCTGGTGGCAGAACGGGCATCCCATACCGCCGGCCATATCCTATCATGTGGGCGAGGCGTACCGGTTCTTTGTGGAAAATGTTCCCAACGCTCCGGAATACCTCGATAAGCTGGAAAACGACTTCAATGCCGTGGTCAACGCGGTCATCAAGAACGTGCTTTCCAAGGGCCTGAATCTTGCCGGCGACACCATGGGCATGGTGTGGTCGGTGTGTCTTTTCATGGTGTTTACCTGCCTCATCGTCGTGTACGCCCCGGCCATACGCCGTGTGGTGCTCCAGGTGCTGCCCCAGCGCGACGACATGGTGGATCGCTTTGTCGCCGTGCTGCACAACGCCAGTCGTTCCGTGTTCATCAGCATCGTGTTCGTGCCCATCATTCAGGGAACGCTCACGGGCATCGGGCTGCGCCTTCTCGACGTGCCCGATCCTGCGTTCTGGGGACTGCTGGCCGTGTTTTCGGCGGTGATACCTCTGGCGGGCACGGCCATCGTGTGGCTGCCCATCACCGTGTACCTGTGGGCCACGCAGTCGCTGGCTTCGGCGCTGATGCTGCTGGCCTGGGGCAGCATTGTGGTTTCCGGCTCCGACAACCTTCTGCGGCCGTATTTTCTCAAGACGGGCATTGAAGTGTCCATGGTGGTGCTGCTTCTCTCCATCGTTTGCAGTCTGGCGGTATTCGGCGCGGTGGGCATCATTGCCGGCCCGGTGATGGTGGCCCTGGCCCGTCAGGCCATGGTGGAGAGCGAACTTATTTCCCGAAAGCACAACGGAATATGACGCGGAAAACGCGCTTTCGTTTTATCCTTCACGCCTCAGGGCGCAACATACTGGAGTCTGCAGATGGCCATGCTCAATGCCAAATACATCGCCGAACTGGAAGAATATCTGAAATCCGGCAACCTTGAGGAAGATTTCAAGTGGTCGGTGGAAGAGCGCCGGGGCGAAATTCTGGAATTTCTGGAAAAGCTCATGGATCTCGGCGAACTGGCGGACGAAACCGCCACGCACATCATTTTCAAGGGGCAGCTCGGCGCGCTCATGGGCATGCCTTCCGACAAGACGGAGCCGGAGCAGCCTTCGCCCGCCGTGGAGCAGGGCGCGTCCATGGAACTGCCCCGGAAGTAGCGGAACTTGTTCCGGCGGCGCGGAGCGTCCCGTTTTCGCCGCCGGGCCGCCGCGTCTTTGGCGGAAACCTGCTGGCAGGTAGGAGTTCTTTCGGACGCTTTGGGCCGCCGCGCCTGCGGCAACATCATGTCGTCAGGCCACCGCATTCCCGGCGGCTGTTGCGTTGACGCGTCTGCGGAGGAAAACGGCCGGACGCGCAGGCATGGTCGCCGCCGCGCGGATGGCTCCGGTCGTTTGTTGCCTCGCCGGCTGCGTTGTGGGCTGGGCCGTCGGCATCGAAGAGAAGGTGCGCCGACAGCAGCTTCATCTCTTTATGTTGAAGCGCGACGGCGGCGCATTTCGGTCTCATGAAAATCGAGCGTCGGAGAGCCGCGCCTGAGCTTCTTTGCGCGCTTTGCCTGAGCGGGCGGAGCAAAAGCCCTGAAACGGCAGCGGCGTCAGTCGCGATTTTGCACCAGTACGAGACAGAGCGCGCCTGCGCCGAGCGTGCGGCGCTGAAGCACGCGGCATTGGTCCCGATGGCGATAGAGCAGCGCTTCCAGCCCTCCCGCGAGACCGCGACGCCCGCAGGAAAGCCTGCGCCGCAGAGGGGAAAAGAGCAGCACTCCGGGGTAGTCGAGATTCCGTTCGGGCATTTTGAAGTCAAAGATCAGCGTGTGCCCGGCCTGCCTGGCGAGCGACAGAAACCATGCGTCGAGATCCTCGGCGGGCGGCATGGTCAGGGCAAAGCAGCAGACGGCCGCCGTCGAGCTTCGGGGCGGAAGCGGCGCGTTTTCCTGAGCGGGATGGAGCCTCGGCAGACGGCCGCCCGGGGGGAGAAATACGGGCCCGGCGTTGATCAGCGCGTCGGCTCCCGCGGCGAGGGCCCACTCCTCCATGAGCGGTAGGGCTCGTCCCGCAAGCCGTGTTGCCGCGGCAAGGGCGGGAGAGCGCGGCATCAGTCTTCGAGTTCCATGTAGGTGGCGGACTGAATCGGCGTTTCGCCCACCGTCATGCTGTACATGCGTACGGGCATGGAGGCCAGACGTTCCTTCATTCTGCCGTACAGATAGCGGGCCAGATTCTCCGACGAGGGATTGATGACGTCGAAGGGCGGCAGCTCGTTGAGGTACACGTGATCGATGGCGGCAAGTTCCGCCCTGAGTTCCTTCTTGAGCGCGGAAAAATCGGCCACGAGTTCGGTGTCGGGCGTGAGGGTTTCGCCTTCCACCACCATTTCCACCAGATAGTTGTGTCCGTGCAGGGCTTCGCATTTGCCCTGATAGTGCCGCAGGGCGTGGGCGGCGGCGAAATCGCCGCGAATGGTCAGCCGCCATACCGATCTGCTCATGCTGTCTCCTTGTTTCGCATGCAAAAACGATGAGACAGCATG
>NZ_DBMAHT010000144.1:0-4774 GCF_057866825.1 Mailhella sp. | reverse complement strand
AAGATCAATCCATTCGTCATCGTCGCCGGGCGGCTCGCCGCTCATCAAAATAACCATTTTTAAATTCCTGCTGGCCGTGGCGCAGGCCGCCTGCACGCCCGCCGACGATGACGAATGGATTGATCTTCGTCCGGAGGGGCTGGGGGAGCAGGCGACAGCCTATCTGCAAAAACACTACGACGCCTTTTTCCTCTACGGCGATCATCCGTTTCTGCAGTTCAAAGCCTGCGAAGAAGCGCAGCTCAAGCCCTACGGAACCGTCATGCCGGAAGTGGCGTCGGGCAATACCTCGTGGCTTTCGCATCAGCAGCTTGAACCGGCGCTCTCCGACGCCGACAAGGCGCTGCTGCTGCTTGAGCAGATGTCCCTCTGCCTCGGCGGAAAAAAGCCGTACAACAAGCTCGTGCTTACGCCGGGCTACGAAAAGAAGCCGAGCGGCAGACCTGGCCCGGCCGTCTGCTTCGCGGGACTTCTGCATTCCTTTCTTCTGGGCGACTCGCTGCTGGAAACGCTGTGGCTCAATCTGCTCACGCAGGAAGACATCGAGGGGCAGAGGCAGTGGGAGAACGGCCTCGGCGTGCCCCCGTGGGAACGCATGCCGCAGGGCGAAGACTGCCCCGCGGCGCAGGCGCTCAAGACCAGCCTCATGGGCAGGCTCGTGCCGCTGGCGCGCTTCTGCCTGCTGGACGACAACGGTCTGCGCTTTACCGAGGGCATCGTGCATCCCGACTATCTCTCCGGCATGACGGATCCCTCCGCCGCCGTGGACGCCTCCAAGAGCAAGCCCCGCATGCTGTGGGTCGATCCGGAAAAACGTCCCTGGCGTCAGCTTCCGGCGCTTCTTTCGTTTCTCGACGCGCAGGAAAACCGCGCCGGATTCTACTGCCTCGGGCTTCAGACCGGTCTGAACCGGGTGAAAACGTACCGGAGCATCTGCGGCATTCAGGAGGTGGGCGTGTGGAGCGGCGGCGTCAAGGTAAGCAGCCAAGCGGGCGAACAGTACCTCACCGGCAAGGATGACGAACTGGAATCGGAATACCGGATACGGACCGACAAACTCCGGGGGTCCTGGTTCCGGGCCTTCAGCGCGCTGATGGAAGAAGCGGAAAAGCGGGCGAAAACGCTCTACAGCGCGGTGTACAAGTACGGCAAGGACTTGAAGCTGGACGACAAGAGCGCCGGAGGAGTGGCGGCCGAAACCGCCGGTCTTTTCTGGCAGATGGCGGAACCCGACCTGCCGGAAATCATTGCCGGCTGCGAAGACGAGAAGGCACGCGCCGCTCTGCTCGGCCGCTGGTACGGCGCCATGCTCATGCTTTACGACAACGCCTGCCCCCACGACACCGGAAGACAGGTGGAAGCGTGGTGCAAACATCGCCCGCTGTTCCGGGAGAACACGCCTATGAAAAACGTTGAATGCCGATACGCCGAGTTTTTGGCATGGATTGCGGACAGGCTCGGCCCCACGCCCCGAGTGCGGGACACGGGCGCCGTCGCCCGTCTCAAGCGGGCCGACAGCAGCGAACGACTCGCCGTGCAGTCATGGGAGCTGCTCATACGCCACGGCGTGGCCGACGAGGATTTCGCGCCCTGCCTCGCCGTTGTTGCGCCGCTGTGCCGCAGAGACGATCCTGAGGACGGCAAGGCCTCACTCGGGCGGGCGCTGGTCTCCTGCTTCGAGGACAAGGATCAGGGAAGCTCGCGTCTGCGCCGTCTTCTGAACTGCAACGATCAGGATCAGCTTTGCCGACTGCTGCGTCCGCTGCTTTCCTTCATTGATTCCAAGGCCAGGGAAAAGCTCTCCTACTTCCGTCTGCTGCAGGAAGTGCTCGCCTTTCGCTCTCCCGTCATGCGCGAGGAAATCAAACGCCGCTGGGCCGAAGCCTACTGGTGGGAAAGCGGCGGCGAAAAGACGGAAACTTCCGGAGACAAGGCATGATGTACGTCAGTCAGTATCTTCTTTCGCTGCGCGACTGCCGCGCCCTGCGCCTGACCGACAGCTATTCGCTGCACCGGGCCGTGTACGGACTTTTTCCGGACGTGCGTCACGGCGCTCCCGGCTCAAGCGGCATACTCTTTGCGGACAAGGGCGGAAGTCTCGGCATGCGCCGCATTCTCGTGCTTTCCGACAGGGAGGCGCAAACGCCTGCCTGCGGACGACTCGAAAGTCGCGCGCTTCCCGAGGGATTTCTCGATTTTTCGGAATACCGCTTTGAAATCATTGTGAATCCTGTGTGCAAAAGCCGTGCGAGCGGCAAGCGCGAGGCTGTGCGCGGACGCCCCGCCGTGGAGGCGTGGTTTCTGAAAAAAGCGCCGTCCTGGGGCTTTCAGCCCGCTCAGGAAACCGTGCAGGTGGCGGACATCGCCGTTGACGTGTTCGACAAGGGCGACAAGCGCGTCACCCTGGGCAAGGCCCGCGTGACGGGCATCCTGGCCGTGACGGACAAGGAACGATTCCGCCTCAGCTTTACCCGCGGCATCGGACACGGCAAGGCCTTCGGCTGCGGTCTTTTGCAGCTCTCCCCCCTGCTTTTCCGCTAGGCTCTCCGGCCGTCGAAGAGTCGAACATTTTTCCTCCGGCGTCATCCGGCAAGGGCGGATGCGCCTCCAAACGAAGAAGGAAACATCATGAACGCTCTCAAAGGTTATCGTATCGAATTCCACATTCTGCAGTCCTTCCCCGTCACCTGCCTGAACCGCGACGACGTGGGCGCGCCCAAAAGCGCCGTTGTGGGCGGCGTTGTCCGCGCGCGCGTGAGCTCCCAGTGCTGGAAGCGGCAGGTGCGTCTCACGCTGCAGGAACTCGGCGTGAAAACCGCCCTGCGCACCAAGCAGGTGGCCGACATACTTGCGCGGGCCTGCCTGAACGCCGGAGCCGACGCAGAAAAGGCCCGCGCTTTTTCCGAAGCGCTGGCCAACACGCTCGTGGACGACACGCTTCTTTTCTTTTCGGAAAGCGAAGCCCGCGCCATGGCCGAATTCGCGCTCGCGAGCGACTTTTCCGTAGAGGCGGTCATCAAAAAGAACTCCCTTTCCGCCGACTTCAAAAAAATCCACAAGAAATACTTCCATCCCGCCGAAGACGGGCTGGACATTGCGCTTTTCGGCCGCATGGTGGCGCAGGCTCCCGAGCTCAACGTGCCTGCCGCAGCCAGCTTTGCCCACGCCATTTCCACGCATCGGGCCGACAGCGAAGTGGAATTCTTCACCGCGCTCGACGACGATCCCATGGGACTGATCGCACAGGGGTCGGCGCACATGGGCAGTCTGGAATTCAATTCCGCCACCTACTACCGCTACGTGAGCCTCGATCTCGGGCAGCTGGCGGAAACGCTGGAAGGCTGCGGTCTTGCCCACGCGGTGTCGAGCTTCGTCAAGGCGCTCTATCTGGCCGTTCCCTCGGCGCGTCAGACCACGCAGACCGGCCTGCATCTGTGGGATTACGCCCGGGTGCTTGTCCGCAAGGGGCAGGGCATGCAGGCGAGCTTCGACGCCCCCGTGCTCCCGCAGGAGGGTTATCTCAAGCCCAGCATCGCCGCGCTCGACGAGGCCATAGCCCGTCAGGAAAAACAGGCGGGCTCGCTCTACGGCAAGCAGGCCGAGTTCACCTTCGGCAGGGCCGATGCCGAAATCTCCATCGACGAGCTTGCCGAAGGACTGGCGTCCTTTGCGAAGCCCTTTGAGGCGCAGGCATGAGAACGCTGCTTCTCTGGCTGGAAGCTCCCCTGCAGTCGTGGGGAGCCGGCTCCCGCTACGGCAGACGCGACACGCTCCCCTTTCCCACCCGCTCCGGCATACTCGGCCTGCTGTGCTGCGCCATGGGACGGGGAGGCGAACAGCGCGAATGGCTGGCCGCCATGAAGCCCCTGCCCCAGACCGTCACGGCCTTCGCGCGCCTGAACCGCCGGGGCAAGGTGGAACGGCAGCCGCTTCTGCAGGATTTCCACATGGTGGGCAGCGGCTACGACGCCGCCGACCCCTGGCAGGACATGCTCGTTCCCAAGAAGACGGACGGCAAAAGACCGGTCGGCTCCGGCGCGAAGCTGACGTATCGGTACTATGTTCAGGACATGGCCTATGCCTGCGCGCTGGCCGTGCCGGAGAGCATGGAAGGCGAAATAGCCTCGGGCCTTTCGTCTCCGGCATGGCCCATCTGCCTCGGACGCAAGAGCTGCGTTCCCACGGACATCGTGTTCCGCGGCTTTTTTGCAGACGACGATGAGGCGCAGCAGTGCGCCGCCGCCATTGCAGAAAAAAAGCATCGTCGGGCGCTGTTCAAGGTACTGCCGGGCCAGCGCGAGGATGGAATGACCATGTCGCTCAACGACGTGCCCGTTCACTTCGGCCTGTACAAGAAATACGAAGACAGAACCGTTACGATCATCGACCTGCCGCAGGAGTAAGCCGCCCGCCTCCCCGGAAACGGGGAGGCGGCAGCCCGGAAAAGAGGCGCAGAAAAGGCGGACTCTCTTGCCCCGTGTCGAAAAAAGGTCAATAATATGTCAGCGTCTTCCCCACCCGCGTGGGGGTGTTTCCTGCACCTGATTGGATTGAAGCACAGAAGTGTGAGTCTTCCCCACCCGCGTGGGGGTGTTTCTTGCCCGCTCCAGCTGGACATTGTAGAGCGTCTGGTCTTCCCCACCCGCGTGGGGGTGTTTCCCCGCCTCGAAGAGCTCGAAGATCAGATCATGTAGTCTTCCCCACCCGCGTGGGGGTGTTTCTCAGGCTTTGAATAGTCCTGCTTCTGCTCGTGTGTCTTCCCCACCCGCGTGGG
>NZ_DBMAHT010000143.1:0-4889 GCF_057866825.1 Mailhella sp. | reverse complement strand
CGTTATCCAGTGGAAAGTCAAAACATAAAAATCAGATTCGCTGGTCTCTGGTTTTTCTTACCATAGCTCACTTGTTGTCGCGTGTACGTCGAGGCATATATCAAATAACTCCCGAAGGTCTTGCCTATCTGGCAAGTCACAGCAGCTTAACCAGAAAAGACTTATATCAGTTTCCCGATTATCGCCTGTGGATTAAAAATTCCAATAAATCGAAAGAAAAATCCTGCAATAAAGAAACGTCTGTTCATCAGGACATGACGTCCGACTCCACGCCGGAAGAAGATATAGACAACGCCATAAACACCATTAACGGAGCACTGGCCTCCGAACTGCTGGAAGCCATAAAAAACAACAGTCCACAATTTTTTGAGCAGCTTGTCGTCGATGTCATGCTGGCCATGGGCTACGGCGGCTCCCTGCAGGATGCCGGAAAAGCCTTCAAAACGACCGGCGACGGCGGCATAGACGGTTTCATCAAAGAAGATAAGTTAGGTTTAAGCAGCATTTATCTTCAGGCAAAACGCTGGGACAATACTGTGGGCCGTCCTGAAATCCAGGCTTTTGCTGGGGCTCTTATGGGACGTCACTCCACGCGCGGCGTGTTCATTACGACATCAAAATTTTCCAACGAAGCCATAGAATACGCAAAACTGCTTTCACAGCCCACCATCATTCTTATTGACGGCGAAAAGCTTGTTCAACTGATGATCGAATATAACGTAGGCGTTTCCACGCAAAGAACGTATGAAGTAAAACGCATTGATTCTGACTACTTCAACGAAGACGCCTAACAGTCGCACACTGTTTCCCAAAAGAGCCTTTCCATGATTATTTCCCTTCTTCTCGGCAAGCAGATAGCCGCCATGCTTCTCATGGTGCTCATGGGCTATGCCGTGGTGCGGCTGCGTCTGCTCCGGGCCGAAGACAGCGCGCCCCTTTCCGCCGTGGCCCTGTACATCGTGAGCCCGTGCATGATGCTCGACGCATTTCAGGTGGATTTCTCCGGGGAAAAGCTGCAGGGCCTCTTTCTCTCCCTCGTTGCGGCCGCGCTTTCCCAGTCGCTGGCCATCGTCTTCAACATGCTCGTGCGCCGTCCCCTCAGGCTCGATCCCGTGGAACAGGCTTCCGCCATCTACTCCAACGGCGGCAATCTCATCATTCCCATCGTCATCTACGTGTTCGGGCAGGAATGGGTGCTCTACACCAGCGGCTTTCTCATAGGGCAGACCGCCCTCTTCTGGACGCACTGCTACACCCTGCTCCACAAGAACGGGCAGTTCCATCTGCGCAACATTCTCTTCAACGTCAACATTCTGGCCATGCTCGCAGGCGCGCTGCTCTTTGTGACCGGCCTGCACTTTCCCGAAGTGCCGCGGCTTGCCGTTCACGCCGTGGGAAGCATGATAGGCCCCCTGTGCATGATAGTCACCGGCATGCTCATAGGCTCCATGAATCTCAAACGCGTGCTCGCCTATCGCAAGCTCCCCCTCATCGTGGCGCTGCGCCTTCTCGTTCTGCCCCTCGTCACCCTGCTCGTGTTCCGCGCAAGCGGCCTCGAATCCTGGACAAAGGACGGCGGCACCATTCTGCTCATCAGCTTTCTTGCGGCCGCCGCGCCCTGCGCCTCCACCGTCACCCAGATGTCCCACCTCTACGGACACAACGGCGAATACGCGAGCCTCATCAACGTGGTCTCCACCCTGCTTTGCGTCATTACCATGCCCGTCATGGTCTTCCTCTTCCAGCTCTGACGCAGCATTGCTCCCGGGCAGGGCAACGTTCTCATCCTTGCGCGGCCCTCAACGCCATGCCGCGCCAAAGAAGGCGTGCGTCATCGCGCAACGCAGCCCCCTTTGCCGCGCAACATCTCCCGAGAGCGCCCTTCACTCGCCTTCCGCTCTCATAAAAGTTCTACTGCCCCGACCGTGACTCCGGCCCTTTTCAAAGGCCGGGGCCGGTGTTATCTTCCTTGTCGTTTTCATTGGACCGTTGACGCGCCCCTCAGGCGCAAAGGATATTGTCATGACCGAACTTTCCTTCCATCGCGGCCGCCGTCTGCGCCGCACTCCCGCTCTTCGCGACATGGTGCGCGAAACCTCCCTTTCCGCCGCCGATCTCATCATGCCCTACTTCGTGGTGGACACCCCCGACGAACACTTCCGTCAGCCCATCAACTCCATGCCCGGCCAGTTCCAGCTTTCCCTTGCCGAACTCGAAAAGGAAATCGGCGAAGCCGTGAAGCTCGGCATGCGCGCCGTGCTGCTCTTCGGCATTCCCGCCGAAAAGGATCCGCTGGGCTCCGGCGCCTACGCCAAGGACGGCATCGTGCAGCGCGCCACCCGCATGATTAAAAAGAACTGGCCCGACCTTGTCGTCATCACCGACCTGTGCCTGTGCGAATACACCTCGCACGGCCATTGCGGCATCATTGCCGACGGCGACAAGACCGGCCACGTGCTCAACGATCAGACCCTCGACCTGCTCGCCAGAACCGCCGTGTCCCAGGCCGAAGCCGGCGCCGACATCGTGGCTCCCTCCGACATGATGGACGGCCGCGTGCTCGCCCTGCGCACCGCTCTCGACAAGGCCGGATTCGAGGAAACTCCCATCATGTCCTACGCCGTGAAGTACGCTTCCGCCTACTACGGCCCCTTCCGCGACGCCGCGGAATCCGCCCCCCACTTCGGCGATCGCCGCACCTATCAGATGGATCCCGGCAACGCGCAGGAAGCCCTGCGTGAAATGCAGGCCGACATCGACGAAGGCGCGGACATGTTCATCGTCAAGCCCGCGGGCCCCTATCAGGACATCATCCGCCTCATGCACGACACCTTCGACGTGCCGCTCGTGACCTATCAGGTGAGCGGCGAATACTCCCTCATCTGCGCCGCCGCCCAGAACGGCTGGATCGACCGCAAGGCCGTCATCATGGAATCGCTCATCGGCCTCAAGCGTTCCGGCGCCAAGATGATCATCACCTACTTCACCGTGGAAGCCCTCCGCGAAGGATGGATTCGCTGATGAACGGCCACGACTCCGCCCTCTCCTCGCTGGGCGCCTGCCATCCCGGCGGGCATCCCCTGGGTCGCGTTCCCGACGGAGCCCCCGGCGGCCATCCCGCCACGTCCAGGCCCCGCTTCCTGCCCGACGGCTCTCCCAAGTGCCGCCTCATCGCCTGGGAAGTCACCCGTTCCTGCAACCTGGCCTGCAAGCACTGCCGCGCCGAAGCTCATCCCGAACCCTATCCGGGCGAGCTCTCCACCGCGGAAGCCAAGGCCCTCATCGACACCTTCCCCGAAGTCGGCGAGCCCATCATCATCTTCACCGGCGGCGATCCCATGATGCGCGCCGACGTCTATGAACTCGCCGCCTACGCCCGCGACAAGGGCCTGCGCTGCGTCATGTCGCCGAACGGCACGCTCATCACGCCCGAGAGCGCCCGCAAGATAAAGGAAGCCGGCTTCCAGCGCTGCTCCATCTCCATCGACGGAGCCGACGCCGCCAGCCACGACGCCTTCCGCGGCGTGCCCGGAGCCTTCGACGCCTCCATGCGCGGCATCGAATACCTGAAGGCCGAAGGCGTGGAATTCCAGATCAACACCACGGTGACCAAGAGCAACCTGCACTCGTTCAAGGACATCTTCCACCTGTGCGAGAAAATCGGCGCCGTGGCCTGGCACATCTTCCTGCTCGTGCCCATGGGCCGGGCCGCCGAAATTCAGGAAGAGGTGATCACCGCCGAGGAATACGAAGAAGTGCTGCACTGGTTCTACGACTTCCGCAAGACCACTTCCATGCATCTCAAGGCCACCTGCGCCCCGCACTACTACCGCATCATGCGGCAGAAGGCCCGCGAGGAAGGCGTGACCGTGAACATGGAGAACTTCGGCATGGACGCCATGACCCGCGGCTGCCTCGGCGGCACGGGCTTCTGCTTCATCAGCCATACCGGACAGCTCCAGCCCTGCGGCTACCTCACCCTCGACTGCGGCAACGTGCGCGACACCCCCTTCCCCGAGCTCTGGAAAAAGACGCCGTGGTTCCTCAAGTTCCGCGATCAGAGCGCCTACAAGGGCAAGTGCGGCGTGTGCGAATACCACAAGGTTTGCGGCGGCTGCCGCGCCCGCGCCTACAGCATGACCGACGACCCCATGGCTCAGGAACCTTTGTGCCTGTACAAGCCCAAGGCGGCAAAATAACGGGGATTTCCCCTTCCGCGCCCGCTCCGCGCCTGCGGGGCGGGCCCACATTTCTCCGGGCAAGGCTCCGCCTTCCCGCCCAAGGAAGCATCATGGCTCAGATCGACGCTCTGGACACCATCGACAGAAAACTGCTGGACATCATCCAGACGGCCTTTCCGCTGGTTCCCCGCCCCTACGAGGCGCTGGGCAGACAGCTCGGCATTTCCGAAGAAGAAGCCCTCGACCGCGTGAAGGCCATGAAGGAAAAAAGAATCATCCGCCGCCTGGGAGCCAACTTCCAGTCGGCCAAGCTCGGCTTCCGCTCCACGCTCTGCGGAGCCCATGTGCCCGAAGACAAGCTCGACGCCTTCATCGCCGACGTGAACGCCCTGCCCGGCGTCACCCACAACTACCTGCGCAACCACGACTTCAACGTGTGGTTCACCCTCATCGGCCCCTCCTGGGACAGCGTGTGCGAAACCATCAGAGGCATCGAAGAGCGCACCGGCATCAGCATCATGAACCTCCCCGCGGAAAAGCTGTTCAAGATCCGCGTGGATTTTCAAATGGAAGAGTAGAGAGGCGGGGGAAGGAGGGAAAACTTTTGTGAAGATTGTAAATTAAAACGCAACAGAGAGGTTGCCTGAAACGAAGAGACCCACGACAGTCGGGGTGCAAACAAACGAAAACCTCATAGTGAGGAGACTG
>NZ_DBMAHT010000142.1:0-4974 GCF_057866825.1 Mailhella sp. | reverse complement strand
AGATATTCGCACATGGATACCGGGGTCTGCTCCTTGTCCCAGGGGCAACCCTTTTCAGGATCGATGAGCTGATTGACGACGTTCTGAAAGCGAAGAAGCTGTTCCTGCTCGTTCATGATGGACTCCGTTTGAAAATGAGGGCGCAACGCGCTGAATTACAGTTGAGGAATGTGAAGATCGAGAGAGCCGGCGAGCGCCTGAATGAAGCGCATGAGCGGGGGAAGCACCTGAGAATGCCTGACCACGTCCACGTCGGGCAGCAGCCGGATGGCGATGTAGCCGATGACTCCGGCAAAAAGGAGGCCTTTGGCCAGGCCGGCCAGCAGACCGAGCATGCGGTCAATGCCGCCGGCAAAGGCGGATTCCAGCATGTTGTGAAGCACATGGGCGAGAAGCCCCACCACAAGAATGCCCGCCACGAAAAGCAGCGCCATGGAGAGCATGGGCGCAAATCCCGGCGAAACGCCGTACTGCGTGAGCAGGGGCGCAAACTGAGCGCTGAAGGTGCGGGCGAGCACAATGCCGGCCGCCACGCCGAGCAGGCCCGCGACTTCCTGCACCAGGCCCCGTATCAGTCCCTTGACGCTGAAAAAGAGCAGAATGATGAGAAGGGCGGTGTCAAGCAGATTGATTTGAAACATAGGACTTCGGCATTCCTCTGAAATAGGTGTCAGGGTATTGTAGAGGAACCGGCGGCACTGTCAAGGAAAAGCGGACGCCGCGCGCTAACCGGAAGCACAGCGCCGTGTTCCGGCCCGTGAAAGCCGGGCGGAAATCTTGCCTAAATGAAAAAAAGAGAGGAATATGAGGCCCGTCCGCAGAAGTAAGCATCCTCTTGCGGACGAAACCTTTTTGAGGAGACCAAGCATGAAAGAGACTTTGCAGGATATCAGAACCCGTCGCAGCTGCCGTAAGTTTCAGCCCCGTCAGATTGCCGAAGAGGAGCTGAACGCCATTCTCGAAGCCGGAACCTGGGCGCCTACCGGTCACGGCTGGCAGTCTCCCGTGATGGTGGTGCTGCAGGACAAGGCCACCATCGAGAAGCTCTCGAAGATGAACGCCGCCATTATGGGCACGAACGGCGATCCCTTCTACGGCGCGCCCACCGTGGTCGTCGTGCTGGCGGACAAGTCCCGCCCCACCTATCGGGAGGACGGCTCGCTAGTCATGGGCAATCTTATGCTGGCCGCGCATGCCGTGGGCGTGGCGTCCTGCTGGATTCATCGCGCCCGCGAAGAGTTTGAATCGGAAGAAGGCAAGGCGCTGCTCAAGAGCTGGGGCATCGAAGGCGACTACGCCGGCGTGGGTCACTGCATTCTCGGCTACGCCGCGGAAAACGGCGAAGCTCCCGCCAAGCCCCGCAAGGACGGCTACATCATCCGCGTGTAGCATTTAGCGCGTTTGGAAAACGCTTCAGCAGAGCCGGGGCCCTCTGAAGCGCGTCTGAGAGCGCTTTTGGCGGGGCGCTTGCCGCAAAAGCTCCGGCGGAACGGCGTCCCTTGCGTCGATCTCCGCACTCGTGTTGCGGCAGGCGTTGAAGACGCCGTCCCCGGCGCTTGCCTCGTGGCTCTTTGCTGTTTTTTGCATCGTGGGCAGATTGCCTTGACCTTTGCAGGTCGAAGCGGTCTGCCCCGATGTTTTTGTGCTCGGAGAAGTCTGAGAAGACAAAAAAGGACCGGCTTGCCTTTTTGTTCGGGGGATTATACCTTCATTGCCCGAAAATACAGGAAGTTTCGTTGTCGGCGGCGCGCGATGCCCTGTCGCCTGCCTCTCTCCGCTTCCGTCGGGGTCAGGAGAGAACGTCGCCCGACGGCGCGGCGGGAAAAGCGCCGGGCGTACGCCGGGAAAGAGTGTTGCGGAACGCGACAAGTCGTTGTCGGCCGCTGCTGTGGAGGAAGCATGAGCGAGTCTCGGATAGGAACGGTGGGCATCGTGGTGGACGATCAGGAAAGCACGCCGCAGATCAACGCCATACTGCATCAGTATGCCGACATCATTGTGGGGCGTCTCGGCATTCCCTATCGCAGCCGCGGCGTGTCCGTCATTGCGCTTGTCGTGGACGGCAGCATGGACGCCATTTCCGGCATGACCGGGCGCATAGGCAAAATTCGCGGCGTGTCCGTCAAGGCCGCCGTTTCGAGGCGCTGAGTCATGATGAATGTTTCGTTTTGCCTTTCCGTAATTCAGGAGCTGGTCGAGGGGCGTCTCCCCGGCCCGGAACGTCTGGGAGCCTTTATCGACGCCTGCGCCCCGGAGCGCTTTGCCGGTCCCGTGCCCGAAAAAGCCCCGGCGCTGGAGGTGGAATATCTTGCCGAAGCCGGACTTCCGGCCGCGGACGCGTCGTCTGTCACCCCCTCGCCGGAAGGTGCTCTGTCTGCGGAAGAGGCGGAAGCGGTGAAGGACGCGCTGTTTGCCGCGGCGCGTGAAAAGGCGCTGGCGCATTTCGGCAACCGCGTTTATATCCGCGGGCTCATAGAAATTTCAAACATCTGCCGTCAGAATTGCCGATACTGCGGCATACGCGCAGGCAACGCACAGGCGGAACGCTACCGGCTTTCTCCCGAACAGATTCTGGACTGCTGCGAGCACGGCTATGGACTGGGATTCCGCACCTTTGTTCTTCAGGGCGGGGAAGACGCCTGGTTCACCGACGAGCGGCTTGCCGACATGCTGCGCAGCATCAAGAAGCGCTGGCCCGACTGCGCGGTGACGCTGTCGGTGGGAGAGCGTTTGACGGAGTCGTATCGGCTTTTGAAGGAAGCCGGAGCCGATCGTTTTCTTTTGCGGCATGAAACGGCCGATCCCGTGCATTACGCCAAGCTGCATCCTGCGGCGCAGTCGTGGAAGCATCGCATGGACTGCCTGAAGGCGCTCAAGAGCTGCGGATATCAGACCGGTGCGGGATTCATGGTCGGCTCGCCCTGGCAGACCACGGACTGCCTTGTGAAGGATCTGTGCTTTCTGCGCGATTTTCAGCCGGAAATGGTGGGCATCGGACCGTTCATTCCTCATGCGCAGACGCCGTTCGCCGCGTTTCCCGCCGGCAGCGTGGAAAGAACGCTGGTGATGGTGGCGCTGGTGCGGCTGCTGCTGCCCTGCGCCATGCTTCCTTCCACCACGGCGCTGGGAACCGCGGCGGGCAACGGTCGTGAACGCGGCATTCTGGCCGGAGCCAATGTGCTCATGCCCAATCTTTCGCCCCGCGAGGCGCGGGCGCGTTACCGTCTTTACAACAACAAGCTCTCGGAAGGCGCGGAATGCGCCGACAATGTCCGGGAACTTCGGGAGCGCATACGCGCCATCGGGTACGACATCGTCGTGGACAGGGGCGATTTTCGGTCCTGCTGACTGTGAAGCGGACCGTGTTTTGCTGGAAAAGGAGACGGTATGTCCGACACTATTAATGATACGCCGCGTTCGGGACGACTGCACATAGGCATTTACGGCAGGCACAACGCGGGCAAGTCTTCCCTTATCAACGCCATTACCGGACACGAAACGGCCATTGTTTCCGAAACGGCGGGAACCACGACGGATCCGGTGTACAAGTCCATGGAAATTCATGGGCTCGGCCCGTGCGTGCTCATAGACACGGCAGGCTTCGACGACGTCGGCCCCATGGGCGAGCTTCGCGTGGAAAAGACCCGGCTGGCGCTGGAGAAAACCGACATGGCGCTGCTCGTGGTGACCGGCGGGGACGATCTTTCCGTGGAAAAGAAGTGGGCGGCGTCGCTGAAGGCGCACAAGACGCCGTTCATCGTGGTGCTCAACAAGATGGACGAGCACAACGAAGCCGAACTTGAGAGTCTTTCTTCCCGCATAGCTGACGAACTCGGCAAAAAGCCCGTGGTAGTGAGCGCAAAAGAGGGCACCAACATGCCCGTGCTGCGCGAGGCCATGCTGCGTCTGGTTCCGGCCGACTGGGGAACCATGAAGCTCACCGGCGATCTTTGCGGAGAGGGCGACGTGGTCATGCTGGTCATGCCGCAGGACATTCAGGCCCCGCAGGGTCGCCTCATCCTGCCGCAGGTGCAGGTCACCCGTGAACTGCTGGACAAAAAATGCATTATTGCCAGCTGCACGGCCGACAAGATAGCGCAGACGCTGAGCGCGCTTTCGCAGCCTCCGCATCTCATCATCACGGATTCGCAGGTGTTCGGCGAAGTCTGGAAGCTCAAGCCTGCGGAAAGTCTGCTGACGTCTTTTTCCATTCTGATGGCGGGATACAAGGGAGACATCCATGAGTTTCTCAAGGGCGCGGAAGCCATCGACCGCCTGACGCCGCATTCCAAGGTGCTCATTGCGGAAGCGTGTACGCATGTGCCGCTTGCGGAAGACATCGGCCGGGAGAAAATACCGCGCAAGCTGCGGGCCCGTTTCGGCGAAACGCTGGAAATCAAGGTGGTGAGCGGAACGGACTTCCCGGCGGATCTCACGCCGTACGATCTCATCATTCACTGCGGCGCGTGCATGTTCAACAGAACCTACATGATGTCGCGGGTGCAGAAGGCTAGGGAGCAGGGCGTTCCCCTGTGCAACTACGGCGTGGCGCTGGCCAAGCTCACGGGCATTCTGGACAAGGTGGTACACGCCTGAACGTGGTTCGGCGCGCCTTGAGTCGATGACGGAAGAACGCGTTGCTTCGTCGCTGCGGTGAAGCAACGCGTTTTTGCATCTGCAAACAAAGAGGGGAGGTTGCCCGTTGCAGACGTTTTCCGGCGATGCGGCCGGAGAGCGAAAGCTGGGGGGCGCTGCGGTTTCTCCGGGAGAAAGAACGCCGTAGAAATCTTTTTTATCAAAAGGGGAAGAAAAACACTTGCCTTTTGGAGCGTGTCCGGCTATATTCCCCTTCGTTGTCGGGATGTGGCTCAGTCTGGTAGAGTACAGCGTTCGGGACGCTGGGGTCGCTGGTTCAAATCCTGCCATCCCGACCAGATGAAAAGAATGTAAAGCCTCGTAAGGGTAACACCTTAT
>NZ_DBMAHT010000141.1:0-5030 GCF_057866825.1 Mailhella sp. | reverse complement strand
GATTTCCTTCACGAGGATGGGGGCGAGGCCGAGGGAAGGTTCATCGAGCATGATGAGGTCGGGTCGGCTCATGAGGGCGCGGCCCACGGCGAGCATCTGCTGTTCGCCGCCGGAGAGTGTGCCGCCTTTCTGCCAGCTGCGTTCGCGCAGGCGGGGGAAGAGGTTGTAGACGAGTTCCATGTCGCGGGCGATGCCGTCTTCGTCCTTGCGGCACCAGGCGCCGAGGGTGAGGTTTTCGGCCACGGTGAGGTGCGGCAGTATGCGGCGGCCTTCGGGGCTCAGGGCTATGCCGTGGCGCACCATGTTTTCTGCGGGCATGCCCAGCAGGTTCACGGGCTTGTCGCCTTCGTGGCGGGTGAGCAGAATTTCGCCGCTTGCGCCCTTGACCAGCCCGGCTATGGAACGGATGATGCTGCTTTTGCCTGCGCCGTTCGCGCCGATGAGCGTGACCACGCTTCCCCTCGGAATGGAGAGCGATACGCCCTTGACGGCGTGAATGCCGCCGTAATGCACATGAAGATCATTAATCTGCAACATTGTTCACATCCTCGCCGAGGTAGGCTTCGATAACGCGCGGGTTGGAACGGATGGCGTCGGCGTCGCCTTCGGCGATGAGCTTGCCGTATTCCAGCACCCAGATATGTTCGCACACGCCCATGACCACCTTCATGTCGTGCTCGATGAGCAGAATGGTGAGGTGGAATTCGTCCCGAATCTGCCGGATGAACTTCATAAGTTCGAGGCTTTCCTGCGGATTCATGCCTGCGGCGGGTTCGTCGAGCAGCAGGAATTTCGGTTCCGTGGCCAGGGCGCGGGCGATTTCCAGGCGGCGCTGAGCGCCGTAGGGCAGGGAAGAGGCGGTTTCGTCGGCGTGGGCGGAGAGACCCACGCGGCGCAGCAGTTCAAGCGCCTTGTCGCGTATGTCGCGCTCTTCGCGACGGGTTCCCGGCAAGCCGAGCACCGCGCCCCACCAGTGACCGCTGCGGCGCACGTGACGGCCGATCATGACGTTTTCCAGCGCGGTTTCGTTGTAGAAAAGCCGGATGTTCTGAAAGGTTCGGGCCATGCCGAGGGCGCAGATGCGGTGCGGATCCATGCCGGTGATTCTGCGTCCGGCGAAGACCACCTCTCCTTCGGTGGGGCGGTAAAAGCCGGTGATCACGTTGAAGGCGGTGGTTTTGCCTGCGCCGTTGGGGCCGATGAGGCCCACGATGCTGCCTTCGGGGATGTCCATGTTAAGTTCGCTCACGGCGGTGACGCCGCCGAAGCGCATGGTGACGTTTCTAACTTCAATGATGTTCTTCCGGCTCATGCCTTACGCTCCTTCTTGCGGCCGAGGCGGGAAAAAAAGGCGGCCAGACTGTTCCAGGTGATTTCGCGCATGCCCATGATGCCTTCACGGCGGTAGAGGATGATGAGCAGCAGGCATACGGAGAACACCACCATGCGCATGCCGGGAATGCCGGGAATTTCCACGAATCCGAGGTCGATGGGTTCTTCCACCACGCGGAGCCATTCGAGCAGCACGGTAATGATGACGCTGCCGATGATGCTGCCGGTAATGGAACCGAGACCGCCCGCCACCACGATCATGAGGATGTTGTAGGTGAGCAGGAAGGTGAACATTTTGGGGTCGATGGTGGTGAGGAGGTTGCCGAGCAGGGCTCCGCCCACGCCGGCGAGGAAGGCGCCGAGGCAGAAGGAGAAGAGCTTGGTGTGGAACACGTTGATGCCCATGACCTGAGCGGCGATTTCATCGTCGCGCACGGCCTTGAGCACGTTGCCGAAGTTGCTGGAGAGCAGGCGCACGGTGCAGAACACCACCACGAGCAGCCAGATGAAGCTTGTGAACAGGTCGGTGTGGCAGGGAATGCCCTTGATGCCGAGCGAACCGTTGGTGATGGGGGTGGCGTTCACGATGAGCACGCGGATGATTTCCGAGAAACCCAGGGTGGCGATGCCGAGATAGTCGCCGCCGAGCCTGAGCACGGGAATGCCGATGATGAGGGCGAACACGGTGGCCACGAGACCGCCGAGAATCACGGAGAACCAGAAGGGCGTGTGCAGGGCGGCGAGGGAAGGCAGAATTTCGTCGATGATCCACATCATTTCCTTCTGATCGGGCGTGAGCACGCACAGGGCGGAGACATAGGCGCCTATGGCCATGAATCCGGCGTGGCCGAGCGAGAACATGCCGGTGAAGCCGTAAATGATGTTGAGCGAAATGGCGAGAATGCCGTACACGGCCACGAGGTTCAGAATCTGCACTTCATAGCCGTTGAGGGGCGAGGGCAGAAAGGTGAGGCCGGTGTCTTCGGCCATGCTGCCGTCGGCCCACCAGAGGAAGAGGAACAGCAGGGCGATGGCCAGCACGGTCAGGGTGTTGTTGCGCGCGGCGGAGGAAGAGTCTTTCGAGAGCGTCATCAGATCTTCTCCTTCTGTTTTTCACCGAACAGGCCGGTGGGCTTCACCAGAAGGACAACGACCAGCAGAATGAAGGCGAAGGCGTCGCGGTAGCCGGAGAGTTCCGGGAAGAAGGCGACGGCCATGATTTCAATGAAGCCGAGCATGAGGCCGCCGATCACCGCGCCCTGGATGGAGCCGATGCCGCCGAACACGGCGGCGATGAAGGCCTTGAAGCCGGGGAACACGCCCATGTAGGGGTTGATCTGCGGATAGCGCAGCGCCCACATGATGCCGGAAGCCGCGGCGAGGGCGGAGCCGATGGCGAAGGTGAGGGCTATGATTTTATCCACGGACACGCCGAGCATGCGCGTGGTTTCGATGTCTTTGGAAATGGCCTGCATGGCGAGGCCGGGCTTGGTGTGATAGACGACGTAGAGCAGGGCGGCGACGAGAATGGCGGTCACGCCGGGCACGAGGAGGGTGAGGGGCATGAGGCGCGCGCCGCCGATGGTGATGATGCTGATGAGCCATTCGGGCTGATGCACGGGTCTGGGCAGACCGGTGAAGACCACCACGGCCAGACTTTCAAGGAAGAAGGAAACGGCGATGGCGCTGATGAGCGCGGAAATGCGGGGTGCGTCGCGCAGGGGGCGGTAGGCGATCTTGTCCATGAGGACGCCGAGGGCGGCGGAACCTAAAATGGACACCACCACGGCCGCGGGCCAGGGCAGACAGAACAGCGTGGTGCCGTAGAAGACGAAGTACGCGCCGAGCATGAGGATGTCGCCGTGGGCGAAGTTGATGAGGCGCAGGATGCCGTACACCATGGTGTAGCCGATGGCGATGAGGCCGTACAGCGAACCGAGCGTCAGCGCGTTGAAAAAGTGTTGGAGGAATAATTCCAGACTCATAGGGAACCCTTTCCGGCCGCGCCGCCGCGCAGGGACGAGTGTCCGTGCGGCGAGGCTTCATAAAAATACGCCGGCCCGTCGGGGACGGAGCGGGGCGCGGTGAAATATGCGTGTGGGGCGGAAGAGGCGCTGAGCGCCGGAAACGGCCGGAGACCAGGCTCCGGCCGTTCGATCAGAGAAGATTAGTCGGCGATGGCTTCGCCGATGTAGGAACGCTTGCCGTTCTTGTACTGAATGATGCCGACGGGCAGTTCGGCGTCATGGGTGGCGTTGATGGAAAGCGTGCCGAGGGGAGTGGCGAAGTTCTTGGTTTCGGCGAGGGCCTTGGTGATGGCTTCGGGGTTGTCGGAGCCGGCGCGGGTGATGGCGTCGAGGATGAGGTTGTAGCACACGTAGCCGAGGGCGGAGTTCACGTTGGGATCCTTGTCGGGATAGGCAGCCTTCCAGGCGTCGGTGAAGGCCTTGGCGGCGGGGCTCATGTTGGGCATGTTGACGTCATAGGGGAAGGTGGTGTGCAGGAAGCCTTCCACGGCCTTGCCGCCGATCTTGACGGTGTCGGGGTTGTCCATGGCGTCCGCGCCCATCATGACGAAGGTGCCGCCGAGTTCGCGGGCCTGCTTCATGATGATGGCGCCTTCAGCGAAGTAGGCGGGCATGAACACGATGTCGGGCTTCTGATTGATGATTTCGGTGAGCTGGGCGGTGAAGTCCTGGTCGCCGGAATTGTACTTCATGTCGGCCACGATCTGGCCGCCGAGCTTCTTGTAGGAGCGCTTGAAGAAGCTGCACAGACCCACGGAGTAGTCGTTGGCGACGTCCATGAGGATGGCGGCCTTTTTCATGCCGAGGGTCTTGTAGGCGTAGGAAGCGGCGGCAGCGCCCTGATAGGGATCGATGAAGCAGGCGCGGAAGTAGTACTTCTTGCCCTGGGTGACGAGGGGGCTGGTGCAGGAGGTGCCCACGCCGGGCACGCCGGCCTTTTCGCCGACTTCGCCGCCGGCCATGGCCAGGGAGGAGCCGTAGGTGCCGATGTAGGCGGAAACCTTGTCGCGTTCCACGAGGCGCTTCACGGCGTTGGCGGCTTCGACCTTGTCGGACTTGTTGTCCACGACGACGAGTTCAACATCGCGGCCGAGCACTTTGGGATTGGCCTGCTGGGCCAGTTTGATGCCGTCGAGCTCAAGCTGACCGCCGAAGGCGTTCTGACCGGTGAGGGGCAGATACACGCCGATTTTGACGGTCTCGGCAGCGGCAGCCGGGAAGGCGAGGCCACAGGCCAGAGCGGCCATGGCCACAGAGGCGAACACACGGGAAAGCTTCATAACGATCCTCCGATTAAGAAACTCAGGTTCGTGTAAGAGATATGGAGGGAATCTTATAGAATCTTACGATTGTGTGCAATCATGAAGCGCCGGAAAAATGCCGCGAAATACAGCACGAATACAGAGTTTTTTAATACTATTTCAATTGAATACAACAAGTTGTCATTATGTCGACAAAAATGATTTTTCTTCCCCTGCACAAAAGAAAAAGAGCTTTTGCCAATTTCGTGTTTACAATAGCGCAAAAATGTGGAAAATATTTGTGCCTTTTTCCATTGTGGGGAACGAGGGGAGGTTGAAGGCATGCGGGGGAAGGGGAAGACCCTTTTGAAAAAGGGCCTTCCCCTTCCCCCGCGCCCCCATCCCCATCTCCAAAACTTTTTAATTGGGG
>NZ_DBMAHT010000140.1:0-5055 GCF_057866825.1 Mailhella sp. | reverse complement strand
TTTCGGCGCAGTGCGTTTCTGCGGTGCAGCGGGGGAGCGACGGCGAGGCTCCCTGTCCCGTTGACAGGGCGGACGCTCGCGTTTACCCCAGAGAGAAATGAAGTTTTCAGGAGGCCGCATGGATATTTCTTCCTCGTTTCACGATCCGGCGCTGTGCCGCGCCCTGCTTGACCGGCTCTCGGAAGAGCTCGACGCCCTGGGCAGAGGCGTGCGCTTCATGGAAGTGTGCGGCACGCATACGGTGTCCATTTTCCGCAGCGGTCTCCGTTCCCTGCTGCCCGCAGGGCTGGAGCATCTTTCCGGGCCGGGCTGTCCGGTCTGCGTCACGCACGACTCCGAGGTGGCGGCCTTCATCCGCGCCGCGGAAAAGCCGAACGTCATCGTGGCCACGTTCGGCGATCTTCTGCGCGTTCCCGGGCCCGACGGCCGCTCCCTCAAGCACGCCATGGCCGAGGGCGCGCGCGTGCAGGTGGTCTATTCGCCGCTCGACGCCGTGAAGCTTGCGGCCGATCATCCCGGCGACACGGTGGTGTTTCCGGCCGTGGGCTTTGAAACCACGGCCCCCGTCATTGCCGGAGCGCTGATGAGCGCCCGCAGCATGGGGCTTTCCAATTTCTGCATCATTCCGTGCAACAAGCTGGTGCCTCCGGCCATGCGTGCCCTGCTGGAAAAGGACGACGCGCACCGCATCGACGCCTTTCTTCTGCCCGGTCACGTGGCTGTGGTGCTGGGACTTGCGCCTTTTGAATTTCTGGCGAAGGAGTTCGGCCGACCTTCCGTGGTGGGCGGCTTCGAGCCTGCCGACATTCTTTCCGCGCTCTGCCTCATGCTCGACATGCTTCGCCGCGGCCGCCCGGAAGTGGGCAACACCTACGTGCGCGCCGTGAGTTCCGAAGGCAGTCCGCAGGCAAGGCGCGTCATGGACACGGTGTTCCGCGTGGCGGACGCGCGCTGGCGCGGACTCGGCGACATTCCGAAAAGCGGTCTCGCCCTGCGCGACGAGTGGAGCGACTTCAACGCCCTGGAACGGCTCGGCGTCGAACTCGGCGAAACGGGGCACATTCCCGGCTGCCGCTGCGGCGACATCCTTCGCGGGGCGCTCTCGCCGGATCAGTGTCCGCTGTTCGGCAAAGTCTGCACGCCGCAGAATCCTACCGGCCCGTGCATGGTTTCCACCGAGGGAAGCTGCGCGGCCTGGTATCGCTACCGCGGCGCGTAGAGAACACGTTTGTGCGAAGAAGGTCGGCGACCCCTTGACGCGGGCGCGTTTTTTCGCTAAGGATGAACCCATGAACACGAACGCTTCCAGAACTTTTACCGGCATGTGGTGGTGGCCCTGCTAAAGGGGCCGGGTTCTGGAGTATTATCAGAAGTAAAATATGAGAACCGCGGTCGGAGTAACGGCCGCGGTTTTTTTATAGCCGGAAGAGGAAAGGCCGTACTCCGCGACAGAAGGAGTAAGTCATGAGCGTTTCCGAATCCAGCAAGACTTGTGCCCAGGCTTTTGAAACCGGTTTCTTCGGCCCCTACGGCGGTCAGTTCGTTCCCGAGTCCCTCAAGAAGGTGCTGGACGAAGTCAACGACGCCTTCATTAAATATCGCGACGATCCCGAATTCAAGGCTGAGCTCGCCGATCTGTTCACCCACTACTGCGGGCGTCCTTCGCCCATCTTCCACTGCCGCAATCTGAGCCGCGAACTCGGCGGCGCGCAGATCTATCTGAAGCGCGAAGACCTGAACCATCTCGGCGCGCACAAGATCAACAATACCCTCGGTCAGGTGCTGCTCGCCAAGCGCATGGGCAAAAAACGCCTGGTGGCGGAAACCGGCGCCGGCCAGCACGGCGTGGCCACGGCCGCCACGGCCGCGCTCTTCGGCATGGAGTGCGTCGTGTACATGGGCGAGGAGGACATGCATCGGCAGGCCCTCAACGTGTTCCGCATGCGCATGATGGGCGCCGAAGTGCGTCCGGCCATGAGCGGTCAGCGCACCCTCAAGGAGGCCGTGGACGAGGCGCTCGACTGCTTCGTCAACGATCCGAGCATGTTCTATGTGCTCGGTTCCGCCGTGGGCCCGCATCCCTACCCCGTCATGGTGCGTCATTTCCAGTCCATCATCGGCCGCGAGGCCCGCGCCCAGAGCATTGAGCAGATTGGCCGGCTTCCCGACTACGCCGTGGCGTGCGTGGGCGGCGGCTCCAACTCCATCGGCATGTTCGCGGGCTTCCTCGACGACGCGGAAGTCAAGCTCGTGGGCGTGGAACCCGGCGGCAAGGGCATGGGCTACGGCCAGCACGCCGCGAGCCTCTGCAAGGGCACGCCCGGCATTCTGCACGGCTTCAACGGCTACCTGCTTCAGGACGAGAACGGCGGCGTGGCTCCGGTGTATTCCATTTCCGCAGGTCTCGACTATCCCGGCGTGGGCCCGGAACATTGCCAGCTCAAGGACTCCGGCCGCGCCGAATACGTGACCGTGACCGACGAAGAGGCCGTGAACGCGTTTCTCACGCTGTCGCGCAAGGAAGGCATCATTCCCGCGCTGGAATCCTCGCACGCTCTGGCCCACGCCATGCGCCTGGCTCCCACCCTGGACAAGGACAAGATCATCATGGTCTGTCTCTCCGGCCGCGGCGACAAGGACGTGACCCAGATTGCCGAACTTCTGAAGGGCAAAATGTAGCATTCGTTTCCCCCGGCGCAGATGACGACCGGAAAAGCTGGACTACACTGCCGTGAGACTTCCCGGTACGCACCGGCCCCGGCGTTTCGGATGCAAGGCCGCCGTGCCGTGACAAGCTCCTCATCGAGCTTTGCCTGACATGAAATAAGAAACACATGACTGCCGGAGTGGAACCGTGCCGCGGTCATGTGTTTTTTTATAGAAAGCTGGCGGACGAGGCGGACGTGCTCTGCTTCTTATTCGGAGCGCCGCGGAAAGGCCGCTCCGTTTATTCGACATTGCTCCAAGTTCGTGCGACGCCCGGACTCCCTCCCGAGAAGGGCGGGGGCCCGGGCGTTTCCCTTTGCCCGGATTTGTGCTAGGGTTGCGCCCTGCATGTGACTTTCCGCCGCGCGTTCGGGGCGGAAGGTCCGGGCCTTTCGGGCCTGAATTTTCTTTGTTTTTCCAAGGGCCAGCCATGAAGATTCTTCTCGACAGCGGAAGCGGCGGCAGAGCGTCGCAGCGGCTTATCGCCGATGTTTTTCTCCGGCATTTCGACAACGGCATTCTGCGCCGCATGGACGATGCGGCCCTGCTTGATCTGAAGGGGCCCGTGGCCATGAGCACCGACGGCTACACCGTGACGCCGCTGTTTTTTCCGGGCGGCAGCATCGGCTCTCTGGCGGTGCACGGCACGGTGAACGACGTGTCCATGCTGGGCGCGCGTCCCCGGTATCTTTCCTGCGCCTTCATCATAGAAGAAGGGCTGGAGCTCGACGTGCTTGAGCGCGTGGTGGAAGACATGGCCCGCGCCGCGAAGAAGGCCGGCGTGGACATCGTGACCGGCGACACCAAGGTGGTGCCCAGGGGCGCGTGCGACAAGATGTTCATCACCACGGCGGGCGTGGGGGAAGTGATCGCCTCGCCTGCGCCTTCCGGACATGCGGCCCGCCCCGGCGACGCCGTGCTCGTGAGCGGTTCCATGGGCGATCACGGGCTGACCGTCATGGCAAGGCGCGACGGCCTTTCCTTTGCCGGGGACGCATCGAGCGACAGCGCGCCTTTGAACCGCATGGTGGAGCGGCTCATTACGGAAGTTGGCGACATTCACGTGCTGCGCGATCCCACGCGCGGCGGCCTTGCCACCACGCTCAACGAAATAGCCGAGCAGTCCGGCGTGGGCTGCGTGGTGGAGGAAAGCGCCGTGCCCGTGCATGAGAGCGTGCGCGCAGGCTGCGACGTGCTTGGTCTGGACCCGCTCTATCTGGCCAACGAGGGCAAGCTCATCTGCATTCTTCCCGGGGAAAAGGCGCAGACGGCGCTCGACGTGATGAAGTCGTGCGAATTCGGCGCCGAGGCCGCGATCATCGGCAGCATCACGGCTGCGGAAAAGCCCCGCGTGGAACTGCGCACCTTTATGGGCGGTTCAAGACTTCTTTCCATGCTGGAAGGGGCGCAGCTGCCCCGCATCTGCTGAGGTCGTCATGCGCATCGCCGTCTGGAACACCGCGTTTCTCGGAGATTCCGTTCTTACGCTGCCGCTCATCCGTGTGCTCAAGGCCGCCTGGCCCGACGCGGAGCTGGATTTCTACGTGCGCGGCGGACTGGCCTCCCTGTACGAGGCGCAGCCCGAGATTTCCCGCGTGTTCTCCTGCGACAAGCGCGGAAAGGACAAGGGCCTGGCCGCAATGTTTCGCGAGGGCCGCAGCATTGCGGAGCGCGCCTACGACGTCTGGGTGGATGCGCATCTCAGCCTTCGTAGTTCGTACATGGCGTGGGCCAGCCGTGCGCCGGTGCGCGTGGGCTATGCCGAGGCCGCGCTTTCGCGCTTCGTCTTTACGCGCCGCATCGGCCGCCGCTTCCATGAACTTCAGGAAATAGAACGTCTGCTGCTTCTCGCGGAAGCGCTGGACGTGCCCCGTGCCGTGCTGGACGACGAAACGCTGCGCTGGCCCGAGCTTTCGCTGCCGCCCCGCGCCGTGGAAGAGGCCGGGGCGCTGCTTTCGCCGCTGCCCGAGGGCAAAACCATAGGTCTGCATCCCGGTTCGGTGTGGCCCACCAAGCGCTGGACTCCAGAAGGCTTTGCCTTTATCCTGCGCCGGGCGCTGGATCGGAACGTGAACGTCGTGCTTCTGGCGGGCCCCGGCGAAGAGGAAACCGCCGCGAAGGTGCGGAGTCTTGCGGGCGTTCGCGAGGACGAGCTCCGTTTTCTCGATCTTTCGGGCAGAACGTCGCTGCTTTCTCTGGCCGCCGTGCTGGGCCGTCTGGACGACTACGTGACCAACGATTCCGGCCCCATGCATCTTGCCTGGGCGCAGCACACGCCGGTGACGGCGCTGTTCGGCCCCACGGTGCAGGCGCTCGGCTTTGCGCCGCGCGGAAGGGAGAGCACCGTCA
>NZ_DBMAHT010000139.1:0-5066 GCF_057866825.1 Mailhella sp. | reverse complement strand
GACCTCATCGACGGCTCGGGACCGGATACTCTGACGCCTCCGGTATGCCTCAAGCTGAAGGATCTTCGCGACACGTATTCCGTGACGCTCCCTGAGCGCGCGGTCGCCTATTTCAACGTGCTTACCGTGAGCAGAAGTCCGCTGGACATGCTGAACATCTGCCGCGACGTGGCGCAGCGGGCGCTTGATGAAACGATTGCGGGCATCAAGGAGGCCGGACGTCGTTTTCAGCAGCTCTCCGGCCGCAGGGACACTCCGGTTCCCGACTGGCAGTCGAGCGTGGTTACGGTGCATGAGCTGACGGAACGTCTTGCCGGGGAACTGGGCGCGGAAGAGGCGGAAAAGACTCTGCGGGATTTCGCCGGGGCTCTTCCTGCGGACATGGATGAGCGGGAAAAGGGCCTTGCGGTGCTGGATCACCTGGTGTCGCTGCTCAATCTCAAGGGGCCTGCCGTGGTGGTGGGATTTTTGCCGCCCTATTATCCGCAGCGCATCAATCTGCGCGCCACGGACAAGGAGCGTCGTCTGCGTTCCATCATGGAGGGCGTGCTGGATGATCTTGAAAAGAGTGTGGGGCAGGTCAGTCTTGTGGACTGCTTCAGCGGCATCATGGATCTGAGCTACATGGGCTTCCAGGGGCGCCCCGAAGAGCTGAACACGCTGGCCGAGAACATGCCCGGATGGGGAACGGTCTTCTCTCTGTCCATGAAGGATCTCATGTCGCTCGACGTTCCCATTGCCTCCGTAGGTCCTTCAGGTAAGGACGCGCACAAGGATACGGAACGCCTGGAGCTGGATTACTCCTTCACCGTCGCGCCGAAGATGCTCGAACGGGTGATCCGGGAATTGTCCGTCATTTCTGATGAAGGCGTTGCCACGCGCTCTGCTGAAACGCCGTCCAGCCGTCCTTGATCGGACGACAGCGGCGTCGCAGATAACGGTAGAAGTAATAGAGCCGGTCTGCGGCGGAGACATTCATATTGAACAGAATGGGGCTGCCTGTGGCGTTGACGGCCTGCCGGTTTTTGATGGCGGTCATGCCAGGGCAGCCTTCCATATTGCCGCAAAAGTCGTCCCGGGCGTCCAGTTCGCGCCGTATGGCCTCGATGTCAAAGGCGTACCAGGGCCAGGCGTGATGAATTTTGCGTCGGCGCAGGGGTGGAGCGTCGTGCCTGGGCGGCTCCCACACATAATAGTTGTCCGTTTTGGCTTTGGCGATGAGGTCGAACTGCAGATTGTGGGCCTCTTCGTCGCCGTTCATGCGGTTGATGACGATATAACGCGTGCCGGGATGTTTCAGCAGCAGCATGGTGTGGAAGGCAGAGCCGATGCAGCCCATGACAACTTCAGCCGAACCCAGCATGTCGATTTGCTCTTCCAGCGAATGATGTTCCGGATGCACGATGAGCCAGCCCCGCGACGCGAGCATGTCTTCCAGTTCCCGTTCGTTGGTGAAGATGATGTTGTCGGAATTGACGGCGGAGCGGGAAAGCCAGACACGTTTGCCTACCTGTACAACGGATTCATGCACGGCAAAGGCGTCCACCTGTTCCTGTGTGAGCCACACGTCGCACATCAGACCGGGCACGGGGAAGAGCATGTCCCGGAACAGGGTGGGTTCGTTGACGAAGGCATAGCCGTTGCGATCGCATTCCGTAAGATGGAACAGCGTGTGCTGCCAGGGTGTGATATCACCCGCCGAGGCGTTGCGCCAGACGATGCGCCTTTCGGGATGACGGCGGAACGCGTAAAGGCTCTGCATGGTTTCAATGAGAAAATGCCCGTAGTGGAGCTGAAAAAGTCCGCCCCATATGCAGGGTTCCTCCACAATCCGCACCGGGGCCTCGTACGGAGCCTGTCTGCGGGCCTGGCGTCCGCGACGACACATGTGCGCCAGCGCGACGGGTTTTCCATCGCACCAGGCTCCGGAAAAGCCGTATCTGTCGGGAAGAATGACGACGTCGTGGAGAATCGTCTCCTGAAGCGTGACTGGCCTGAGATTTTTGAGAGAACTCGGCATGGAAACCTTCCGGGAGTCTTTGAAGAGTTGAGGGCGGGGCCGCAGACGTGTCCTGCATGATATCGCGGATGGCAAAAGTCGTCCATGCCCTTGCCGCAGGCGGAAAGGCAGCTTCATCCGGCAAATCTCCGGCGCACAGGAGCGCGGGACTTCCCTTGAAGTCGGCCGGAGCATGGCTTATACTGTTAGGCGTTGTTTTTCCCTTTTCCGCCCGACGGGCTTGGAGATTTCATGTTTGAACTTGCATTCAACGGCAGGCCGTATCTTACGGTCGACAACACGCTGCCTCTTTTCTTCATAGCCGGGCCGTGCGCCATCGAAAGCCGGGCTCATGCGCTGGAGGTGTCCGCCGCGCTCAAGGAAATTTTTGCGGAGGCGGGCATTCCCTTCGTGTACAAGTCGAGCTTCGACAAGGCGAACCGCAGCTCCGGCGCGGGCTTTCGCGGTGTAGGCATGAAGGAAGGGCTTTCCATTCTTGCCGAAGTGCGCGAGAGCCGGAACATTCCCGTGCTCACCGACATTCACACCGCCGAGCAGGCCGCGCCCGTGGCTGAAGTGGCGGACTATCTGCAGACCCCGGCTTTCCTCTGCCGTCAGACCGATCTCATTCTTGCGGCCGCTTCCACCATGAAGCCGGTCAACATCAAGAAAGGACAGTTCCTTGCGCCGTGGGAAATGGAAAACGTGCTCAAAAAGGCCCGTTCCACGGGCAACGAGCGCATCACGCTGTGCGAGCGCGGCACCACCTTCGGTTACGGCAACCTTGTCGTGGACATGCGGGGCCTTGAAATCATGAAGAAATTCGCGCCTGTGGTGTTCGACGCCACCCATTCGGTGCAGCTTCCGGGCGCGCAGGGCTCGTGCAGCGGCGGTCAGCGGGAATTCGTGCCCACTCTGGCCCGCGCCGCAGCAGCCGTGGGCGTGGCCGGCATATTCATGGAAGTGCATCCCGATCCGGACAAGGCTCCCTGCGACGGGCCGAACATGCTGGCGCTCAGGGATCTGCCGAAGTTCCTTTCCCTCATCAAGGCCTTTGACGCCGTGGCCAAGGAGAAGAGAGCATGAGCATGATTGCCGTCATTCCTTCCCGGTACGCGTCCACGCGCCTGCCGGGCAAGCCGCTGGTGGACATCTGCGGCAAGCCCATGGTGCAGCACGTGTACGAGCGGGTGCGCCGGGTTTCGCTGTTCGACGAGGTGCTGGTGGCCACGGACGATGAGCGCATTGCAAACGCCGTCGAGGCGTTCGGCGGTGCGGCCTGCATGACCAGTCCCGACTGCCCTTCGGGGTCGGATCGGCTTATCGAGGTGGCGAAGTCCCATCCTGCGGACGTCTATGTGAACGTGCAGGGAGATGAGCCGCTGGTGGAGCCCGCCTCCATTGAAAAGCTGGCGCGCGCCATGCTGGACGATCCTTCGCTTCAGATGGGCACGCTCTGCTATCCCATAAGCGCGGAACAGGCGCAGAATCCCAATCTGGTGAAGGTGGTGCGCGCCCACAACGGCAACGCGCTGTATTTCAGCCGCGGCCCCATACCGTTTCCGCGCTCCGGGGGGATTGCTCCGCAGTATTTCGGCCATCTCGGCATGTACGCCTATCGCCGGGAATTTCTGATGAATTTCGGCAGTCTTCCGTATTCGCCTCTGGAAAACACGGAAAAGCTGGAGCAGTTGCGCGTGCTTCAGGCGGGCATAGCCATCCGCGTGCTTGAAGTGGAGGCCACGGGGCCGGGCGTGGATACGCCCGAGGATCTTGAAGCGGTGCGCCGCATACTGACGGAAAAGGCCGGGTAGTCATGGCAAAGTATCTTGATGAAGCCAGGCAGGTTCTGCGCGACGAAGCCCACGCCCTGCAGGTGCTGGCCGACGAGCTCGGGGAAAGCTTCGAGCGCACGGTGGATTGTCTTCTCGGCATCAGGGGCCGCATTGCCGTGACGGGCATGGGCAAGAGCGGCCATGTGGCGCGGAAAATTGCGGCGACGCTCGCTTCCACCGGGTCTCCGGCGTACTTCATTCATCCGGCCGAAGCGAGTCACGGCGATCTCGGCATGATGACGCCCGAGGATGCCGTCATTGCCATTTCCAATTCCGGCAACACGGCGGAACTGACGGATATCGTGCTCTACGCCTCGCAGAACAACATGCCCATAGTGGCCATTACCCGAAACGCCGACAGCTTTCTCGGCAAGCACTGCGATTATCTGCTGCTGCAGCCGCAGCTTCACGAGGCTTGCCCGCTCGACTGTGCGCCCACCACGAGCACCACGGTGCAGATGGCCCTCGGCGACGCGCTGGCCATGTGCCTGCTGACGGCGCGGGGCTTCCGCAGAGAGGATTTCCGGCGTTTTCATCCCGGCGGTTCGCTGGGTCAGAAGCTTTCGCTGGTGCGCGATCTCATGCACACGGGCGACGCCATGCCGCTTCTGACGCCCGACGCGCCCATGATGAACGTTCTGGCCGAAATGACGCGCAAGGGATTCGGCTGCGTGGGCGTCATGGACGGCGAGAAGCTCGTGGGCATCATTACCGACGGCGATTTGCGGCGTCACATGGGGCCGAACATTCTGGAGAGCACGGCCGAGGAGCTGATGACCAGAAATCCCGTGTGCGTTGACGCCGACGCGTTGAGCGCCAAGGCGCAGGGAATTATGGAAGAAAAGAAGATCACCTGCGTGTTTGTGGTGGACGACGAGCACAGGCCGCTCGGCATTCTGAGCATGCACGACATTTTGTAAAAATGCGCCCCCTGCTTCCACCATGCAGGGGCGACGTTTGCGGCGCGGCAGCGCGCCCGAGTGACGGCCGGATTCTCCGAATGGAGGTCCGGCCGTTTTGCGCACAAGGCGAAACGATGGATGCCCGCGGGGAGGGATGTCATGTTCCGTTTTGGGCGCGGATTGTCAAATGAATGACAACGGCAAAAGGCTCCACGCTCTCATGACGAGGTCGCGGAGCCTTGTACGCTGATTGATGCCGCTTGTCCGCGGAAGGAGAAGAGCCCCTCTACTTCCTTGCGGCCTTTGCCTGCTTCTCGAGTTCCGCCAGAT
>NZ_DBMAHT010000138.1:0-5082 GCF_057866825.1 Mailhella sp. | reverse complement strand
GGAAGAAGGCCTTGAGCAGTCTTGCGCAGGCTTCGGCTTCGACGCCGCCGTAGCTCCAGGGCGCGGAGCCGGTGCGGGCGTAGTCGAGGCCTTCGAGGCAGGAGCACACGGCCCCGGCCCGGGCGTCGGACGCGCCGAACACCACGCCGGACACGCGCGCCTCGCGCAGGGCTCCCGTACACATGAGGCAGGGTTCCAGCGTGACGACGAGAACGCTTCCGCCGAGGCGGTGATTGCCTGCGGCTGCGGCGGCCCGGCGCAGGGCGAGCACTTCGGCGTGCGCCGTGGGATCGCGCAGGGATTCGGTTTCGTTGTGCGCGCAGGAGAGCACGTTGCCTTCGGCATCCACGACGAGGGCCCCCACGGGAACCTCGCCGAGTCTGGCCGCCCGGCCCGCCAGACGCAGCGCCCGCAGCATGAGCGCGCGCCAGCTTGTGCCTGCCGGCGGCGAAGGTTCCGGGCCCCACGAGGCGAAGGCCCGCCAGCGATCTTCTTCCGGGCAGATGTTGCAAAGATCCATGCGCTAGAGCACCACGCGGCGGCGGATGGTGGAAAGCACTTCTTCGGGCGTGTCGCACACGGTGACGAGATCGAGTTCCTCTTCGCGCAGGTAGCCGTCTTTAATCATGCGGCCGCGAATCCATTCCAGCAGGCCGTCCCAGAAGGCGTGGCTGTACAGAATGATGGGGAACGGCTTGATGCGGTGCGTCTGCGCCAGCACAAAGGCTTCGGAGAGCTCGTCGATGGTGCCCATGCCGCCGGGCATGACCACGTAGGCAATGGAGTACTTCACGAACATCAGCTTGCGGATGAAAAAATACCGATAATCGCTGCGCACGGTCAGATACTTGTTGGGATCCTGTTCCATGGGCAGGTGGATGTGCAGTCCCACGGAAGGCGCGCCGGCCTCGAAGGCTCCGCGGTTGCCTGCGGCCATGAGGCCGGGGCCGCCGCCCGTGATGATGCCGTAGCCCGCTTCGCCGAGCGTTTTTGCCACGCGACGGGTTTCCTCGTACATGGGGGAATCCTCGCCGGGGCGCGCCGAGCCGAAAATGGACACGCAGGGCGGAAGACCGCTCAGGTCTTCAAAACCGTCCACGATTTCGGCGAGAATGCGGAAAAGCCGCCAGGATTCCTGCGCGGACAGCGTATCAATAATATATTGCTGCGACGATGCGCTCATGCTCTGCTCCTGTAAAAAAGCCTTTGGAACCTTCATCATAGCCTGCGGAAAGGCGGGGTGCAAGACGTGGCTTCGGCCGCCTGCGCCGACGTTTTTTTCATATCCTGCGGGGAGGCGGGAGGCAAGAGGGGCGGGGAAGCGCAGAAGAAAAAGGCGTTGCCGCGGCTCCTGCGTGCGGACGCGCCTGACTGCGCCCTGCCGACAACACGTTTGCGGCAGGCCGTCTTGAAAAGGCCGGGCGTTCGTCGTATCCATGAAGGATGGAAGAGCGGAACCTGCGCAAAAACGCCCGCCCTCCGCCTGATCGCGCCGCAAACAGGCTGCGCACGCCGAAAAAGCGCGGCAAGCTCTCCGGAAACGGCGCGTTCTCCTTCATGCCTTGTTACGTTCGGGAGCTTCCATGTCCCAACATCATGCCGCGTCTGCGGGATTCGGAAAAGCGAATCTTTCCTATCTGTTCCATTCCCTCGTCTGCCTTGCCGTCATGTTCGGCGTGAGGCTGCTGCCACCGTCCCCTCCGCTCACGGCGCAGGGCATGGCGCTCATCAGCATTTTCCTCGGCGTGCTGTACGGCTGGATTTTCATCGAAATCATCTGGCCCAGCATCGTCGGCATGCTGGCGCTCGCGCTCGTCGGCGGCCTTTCCCCGCAGCAGGTGCTCGCCCAGAGCTTCGGCAGCCCCACCGTGGTCATGATGTTCTTCATCTTCGTGTTCTGCGCGGCCATCAATCACTACGGGCTCTCCAAACAGATCTCCCTGTGGGTGATTACCCGGAAATTCGCGGCCGGAAGACCCTGGCTGTTCACGTATCTGTTTTTTCTGTCCGTCATGCTGCTCGGCGGACTCACCAGCGCCTCGCCCGCCATTCTCATAGGCTGGAGCATCCTGTACGGCATCTGCGACGTGTGCGGCTATCGGAAGGGCGACGCCTACCCCAAAATGATGGTCTTCGGCGTGGTGTACGCCGCGCTGGTCGGCATGTCGCTCATTCCCTTCAAGCAGCTGGCCCTCACGGTCATGGGAACCTACGAAAGCATTTCCGGAACCCACATCGCCTACGCCGGATACATGGCGACGTCGCTCGTCATCTGCCTGCTCTGTTCCCTGCTGTTTCTGCTCTTCGGCCGCTGCGTTCTGCGGCCGGATGTTTCCGCTCTGAAGAACTTCAACGCCGCAGCCCTCGGCAACGGCGACGAAATCACGTTTTCCGGCAGCCAGAAAACCGTTCTCGGCTTTCTGTGCGCCCTGGTCGTGCTGCTGCTCATTCCGGCGTTTCTCCCGGAAGACATGCTTCTCGTCAGACTGCTCAAAGGCATCGGCAATACGGGAATCTGCATGCTCGTCATTGCGGTCATGGCCGCCATGAGAATAAACGGCAGGCCCTTTCTTCCCTTCCGCGCCATGGCCGGAGGCGTGGCCTGGGGCATCATTTTCATTCTTGCGCTGGTGCAGCCTCTTTCCGCCGCCATGGCCGCGCCCGAAAGCGGCATCACGCCCTTTTTCATGAGCCTGCTCCAGCCCGTATTCGGCTCCGGCTCCCCCATGTTCTTCGTGGTCTGCATGGGCGCGCTCGCCCTCTGCCTCTGCCAGTTCATCAACAACGGCGCCGTGGGCGCCATGCTCATGCCCGTCATTTTCAGCTACTGCTCCAACAACGGCACCAATCCTGTTCCCGCGGTGGTCATGGTGGTCATGAGCGTGCATCTGGCCTTCCTCACCCCGGCCGCCAGCTCCAGCGCCGCGCTGCTGCACGGCAATGAATGGACTACCAGCCGGGACATCCTGAAAACGGCTCCCGCAATCATGGCGCTTTCCTGGCTCATCATGTGCGCCTCGGTGCTGACGCTCTCCGCCGTCTTCTTCTGAGGCGAGGCCGGGCCTCTCGCCGACCGGGGGAGGGGACGCGCCCGCCGATCGGAAAGCATGCTCCGGAACCCGGAAGGCGAGCCCGCCTGCCGAAAGTCGCGCCGACACCTCCGGGCCGAAAGCTGCCCCGCAGTCGGCGCAGAACGACGCGCCGAAATCAGCGCTGCCGTCAGCGCCGCCGTCATCGCCGGGAAGGGCGCGGAATCCTGTTCCCCGCCGCCCCAGATTCTTTGCCTCTGCCGCGCCTTCATTTCGCTGCGACGTTCCCCCTTCCCCGCGTCATCCCGTCGCCGTGCGCCCCCCCTCTTTCCCCGCTTCTGCATAACGGCGTGCAACTAATGCAACACCGCGATTTTTTTCTTTTCCTCCGCCCCCTTCCTTGCGGAAACAACGAAAAGCTTCTATACTCCCACTGTACGGAACCCTATTCCAGGAGTCGTGTTATGAAAATCACCTTTCTGGGGGCCGCCCAGACCGTTACCGGTTCCTGCTACGTCATAGAAACCGGCTCGTCCCGCTTTGCCGTGGACTGCGGCATGTTCCAAGGCAACTCCGCCATTGAAGAGCGAAACTTTCAGACGGATGCCTATCGCCCCGAACACCTGGATTTCATTCTGCTCACCCACGCCCACATCGACCACTCGGGCCTTCTGCCCCGCATGGTCAAAAAGGGCTTCAAAGGCAGCATCTACTGCACGCGACCCACGGCGGAGCTCGCGTCCATCATGCTCGAAGACAGCGCCCACATTCAGGAAATGGATCATGAATGGAAAAGCCGTCACGACAAGCGGCGCGGCGCTTCCGGCGTTGCCGGCGGCGAGCCCCTCTACGAAACCGAAGACGCCCTCGCCACCGCCAAGCTTCTGCATCCCGTGAACTTCGACGACACCATTCTTCCCGCGCCGGGCGTGAAGGTCGTCTTCCGCCACGCGGGCCACATCCTCGGCGCGGCCTTCCTGGAACTCACCGTCGAGGAAGAGGGCAAATCCACCCGCATCGTCTTTTCCGGCGACCTCGGCCGCCCCGGAGCCCTGCTCCTGCCCGACGCCGAAAAGCCCGACACCCCCGACTGGCTCTTTGTGGAATCCACCTACGGCGACCGCGATCACAAGGGCGAAGACGACACCCTTGAAGAACTCGCCGAAGCCGTCAACTACAGCTACAGTCATCACGAAAAGGTCATCATTCCGGCCTTCGCCGTGGAACGCACGCAGGAAATTCTCTACAGCCTGCTCATCCTGAAAAAGCAGAACCGTCTGCCCGAATCCATGCCCATCTTCGTGGACAGCCCGCTGGCGTCCAAGGCCACGCAGGTGTTCATGAAGTACGCCGATCATCTGCGCACTCCCGAGTTCTCCGCCGAAGACTTCAAGGCCACTCCCGACGGACTCGTGCGCTTCACCCAGAGCGCGCAGGAATCCCAGAAGCTCAACACCATGGAAGGCCCGGCCATCATTCTTTCCGCAAGCGGCATGTGCAACGCGGGCCGCATACGCCATCACCTCAAGCACAACCTGTGGAAGGAAGGCGTCAGCATCGTGTTCGTGGGCTATCAGGCCATGGGCACCCCCGGAAGAAAGCTCGTGGACGGCGCAAAATCGCTGCGCCTCTTTGGCGAAGACGTGGCCGTGGCCGCAAGAATATTCACCATCAACGGCTTCTCCGCCCACGCCGGACAAAGCCAGCTCCTCGAATGGATAGGAAGCATGGCGCGTCCTGGCATGAACATTGCGCTGGTTCACGGCGAACCCAAGGCCCAGGAAATCCTTGCCGGACTTATCAAGGATCGCTTCGGCATCACGGCGCGCATTCCCGAATACCTTGAGGAAGCCACCATCGAGGGCGCGGTGCGCACCGAAATCCACATGCCGAGCCCCGCGCGTGCCAAGCCCCGCGTGGACTGGAACTTCCTGGCCGGAGAGCTCGAACAGCGCGTCGCCCAGGTGCGCGCACGTCTCGCCCACGTGGACGAGATTCCCTGGGAAGAGCAGACCGAACTGCGCGACCGCCTCGTGGAAATCGAACGCGATCT
>NZ_DBMAHT010000137.1:0-5116 GCF_057866825.1 Mailhella sp. | reverse complement strand
CGGCTATATTCCCCTTCGTTGTCGGGATGTGGCTCAGTTTGGTAGAGTACAGCGTTCGGGACGCTGGGGTCGCTGGTTCAAATCCTGCCATCCCGACCAGATGAAAAGAATGTAAAGCCTCGTAAGGGTAACACCTTATGAGGCTTTACTTTTATCCTGTTTCGTCCTTTTCGTGCCCGGGAAAGTTGCGGCAGAACGGCTGAACCGTGTTCCTGAAAAGCGACAAAACAAACGCATGTCTGACGCTGAAAACGGAAGGATGTTCGACGTCGAGGACATCCGTCTCGGCAAAAGAGCAGAGAAAGCGCAGCCTCGGCATGTTGGGAAGGCCCCGACTTCTGTTCGGGGGCCTTGCATTACCAGTATCTGTGAGGCGGAGGCGGGGGCGGAGGACGATGTCCCTTGGGCGGACGGCGGGGCCGCTTCTTCGGCTTGTGATGGTCGGGCGGGGGCGGAGGAACAACGCATCCGGTCAGCGACGATGTCGCCATGCCGATGGTCGCCAGCGCCGCAAAGGTGCGGAGAAAAGAGCGTCTGGTCATCATGTTTTGCCTTTTGTTTTGAAATATATGAATTTTCTTGGACTATATCTTACTGGTAGCATAGCTGGGAGCATTGTCAATCACCTCTTCCAGAACGAAGGCTCCGGCGTGAGATTTTTTAGCGCGTCGGTGGGGGGCAACAAAGCGACGACTCCGGTGATTTAGTTTTTGCTGTCAGAGCGCATGGAAGCTCTGCCGCAGTCCTTCGTGCCTGGTGTGTTATGATGCGTGATTTCGCCATGAGCAGAATACCTTTGGCAAATGTGAAGGATGCAGAAAACAGCCTCCGTGACGCGACGCGGAGGCTGTTTTTGCATGCGGATCAATCCGCGGGATTCTCGGCGGCAGGCAGTTTTCTACCGGAGGCATGACGACGGCGCTTCGGCCCGGAACTTACGCCGTGCATCCGCCTTATGCAGCCCTCATGCCGCAACGGACGGAGCGCAGCATGGCCGCTTCCGGAATGGGAGTTTGACTGCTGTGCGCATGGAACATCAAAGCCAGCTGGGCTTCTTCTCTGACAGAACGGCGTCGTTCATGGTAAAGGCGTCGAGACTGCCGGATTTGACCTGAACGCAGAGAAAACGGATGCCCTTGTCGGCAGAGGCGCTGATGCAGCGCTCCGCGCCGGGATCAATGCGGAAACAGTTTCCCTCCTTCAGCGGCAGTTCCTTGCCGTCAACATACAGCCTGCCTTCGCCTTCCAGAACGAGATAGACTTCCTCATTGTGCTTGTGTGCATGTACAAAGGGCACGGAGACGCCCGCGGGCAGATTGTTGCAGGAAATTTCCGCGCCGCTCAGGCCGAGAAGATCATGCAGTTCGGTGCGCGAGGCGGAAAGATCAATGCTGTCGAGTTTGTACTGGGACATGGAATGCTCCTTTTAGTTAGATGTCGAATTTTTTATGAAAAATTTTGCCGCTCCGCAAGGGAACGGCGGCCTGAACCTTTCGACGTCATGAACAGCAGCAGTTTTTGTGACGCCGGATGCGTTTGCTGCAGGGCGAGTCGTTTGCTGTTTAGGCGTTTTTCGCCCCGGAAACGGCGATTCCCCTTGGGAAAACGGTTATGACTCCACACATTTGGCCAGAAGGCGTTCGAGTTCGTCGGCTTCCTGCGTCGTGAGCCTGGACAGGATGATGTTTTGCAGCCCGTCGGAAATGGCGAGGAACGCCGGTTCGAGAGCCTTTCCCTTGTCGGTGAGCCGCACCCTGACGCCCCGGGAGTCTTCGGGATCGGGAATGCGTTCCACGTAGCCGTGGCGTTCCAGCTTGGTCACAAGCGTGGTGAGCGTGGATTTCGTGCGGCGGGCCTGTGCGGCAAGCTCGCTCATATTGAGTTCTCCGGCCTCGAAAAGCAGATGCAGCACGATGCCGTGACTCGGCGCGATGTCCCGCAGCCCGGCTTTTTCCAGCTCGCCGACGATGAAGGCGTTGCCGGCTTCGCGCAGGCGACTGGCATAATTGAGAATGGCTTGATGTTTCATGAAAATGATTTTTAGTTTGATATCGAATTTATGTCAAGAAAAAAGGATCACGACCCTGGTTCCGATCGTGATCCGAGGCGGCCGGATTTCTGCGAGGAGGCGGCAGGACCGGACCTGTGAGAGCTGTCGACGCGGGAACGGCGTCGTTACTGTTTGTTTTTGTTCTGCAGTCTGTCGCGGAGAATGATGGCCAGAAGGTTCATGCCCACGACGAGGAAGATGAGCATGAGCGCCGTGCCGTACTGCAGGGGAAGGGTTTTTTCTATTTCCGTGCCCGAGGTGGCGAGAATGTACATGTGGTAGGGCAGGGACATGACGGGGCTCAGCAGGGAGTCGGGCATGTGCGGGGTGAAATAGACGGCGGCCGTGAACATGATGGCGCCGGTTTCGCCGGCGGCGCGGGCGAGGCCGAGAATGCAGCCGGTGAGCATGCCGGGGAAGGCGGCGGGAATGACCACCCGCAGAATGGTCTGCACTTTGGTGGCGCCCATGGCGAACGAGGCTTCGCGCCAGGAATCGGGCACGCGGCGCAGCGATTCTTCGGCGGTGTTGATGATGATGGGCAGCGTGAGAATGGAAAGAGTCAGGATGCCGGAAATGAGGCTCACGCCGAGCCCGAGGAAGGTGACGAAGAAGGAGAGGCCGAACAGGCCGAAGACGATGGAGGGCACGCCGGCAAGGTTGTTGATGCCGAAGCGGATGTAGTAGGTGAGACGGGAGTTCCGGCTGTATTCATGCAGATAGACGGCCGTGGCCACGCCGATGGGAAAGACGATGATCATGGAGCCGAACGCGAGCAGGAACGTGCCCACGATGCAGGGCATGATGCCGCCTTCCGTCATCATTTTTCTGGGGTATTCGGTGAGAAACTCCCAGGAAAGCGAGGAGAAGCCGTTGACGGCGAGGTACAGGCACACGCCCGACAGCGCCAGAACGTTGATGGCGGCGGAGGCGTAAAGCAACCCGAACATCACCTTCTGAAGGCGCAGACGAAACAGGTTACGCTTGGCGGTATTCATAGGTTCTCTCAAAGACGTTGCAGATTCGGTCGAAAGTTGCATGGCCCTGGTCGGGCTCTGGGCGGAATGGGTGAGACCGTACACGTGTAAATCCTTGTTTGATGAGGCCGGCGCGACGCCTGGAAATCGGAATGCGCTGCGTCGGCGGTTGCGTCTCAGCAGCCGATGCCCGAATTTTTCTTTTCCGCAATGCGGAAGGCCGTGGCGTTGAAGATGAGCGTGAAGATGATGAGCACGATGCCCGTGGCGAAGAGCGCGTAGTAATGTTCGCTGTGGAAGGGGGCTTCGGCCATTTCCGCGGCGATGGAGGCGGGGATGGGGCGCACCGAGTCGAAGAGCGAAGTGGGAATGACGGCGGCGCCTCCTGCGACCATGAGCACGACCATGGTTTCGCCTATGGAGCGCGACATGCCGAGCATGACGGCCGTGCCGATGCCGGAACTTGCGGCGGGAAGAACGACGCGGGTCAGGGTTTCCCATTTGGTGGCGCCGAGGGAGAGGGAGGCTTCGCGCAGTTCGCGGGGCACGGAATAGATGGCGTCTTCGGCGACGGAACAGATGATGGGCACGCTCATGAAGGCGAGCATGAGTCCGGCGTTCAGCAGATTGAGGCCCGTGGAGGCTCCGAGATAATTCTGCAGAAAGGGCGCAACCACGACCATGCCGAAAAATCCTATGACCACGGAAGGCAGGGCGGCGAGCAGTTCGACAAAGGGCTTGACGATTCTCCGCATGCCGGGTCTGGCCACTTCAGAGAGATAGATGGCTGTGGCCACGCCGAGCGGAACCGCAATGACGGTGGCGAGCGCCATGACCGTAAGCGACCCCACAATAAGCGGCAGGATGCCGAATTCCATGGGGTCGTCGGTGGGATACCAGTTCAGGCCGAAAAGAAAGTCGGTGAGCGGGTAGTCCTTGAAAAAGGGAAGCCCGTCCAGCATAAGAAAGAGCACTATGCCCGCCATCGAGAGGATGGAAAGCGTGGATATGCCGGCCAGAAGCCATTCCGTGAATCGTTCCTTGCGAGTTTTCATGCCGAATCCGTGGGATGCAAAAAAAGGGGGAAGTTCCCCCGGGGGTGGGTCGGCTCCAGGAAGCGTCCGCCGAAATTTCAGCCTTCGGCGGAGCTTCTGGGGAGCCTGATCTCGATGCAGGAGTTTTCGTGCGGCGGGACGATTTCATCCGTCCCGAAGGTCCGCATGGAAGAACGCCTACTTGGCGAGCGGGATGTAGCCTGCGCTCAGAACATCCTGCTGGCCGAGCTTGGGATCAAGCATGAAATCCATGAACTTGGCGGTGTTGCCGGCAGGCTTGCCGTTGGTGAAGAGGTAGAGTTCGCGGGAGAGGGGCCACTTCTTGGAGAGAGCGGTTTCGGCAGTGGCCTTGACGCCGCCGATGTTGAGGCCCTTGACGTTGTCATTCAGATACCCCATACCGATATAACCGATGGCGTTAGGGTTGGTGGCAACGTTCTGCGCCACGCCGCCGTTGCTGGCCTGGGTGAGGGCCTTGGGCATGACCTTGGCGTCCTTCATGACCAGTTCCTTCCAGCATTCATAGGTGCCGGAGGAGTTGTCGCGGTTGACGACCACGATGGTGTTGTCGGAGCCGCCCACTTCCTTCCAGTTGGTGATCTTGCCGGAGAAGATGTCGCGGAGCTGATCGATGGAAAGATCTTTCACGGGGTTCTTGCTGTTGACGATGGGCACGAGCGCGTCCACGGCGATGACGGTGCGGGTGAGTTCCATCTTCTTGCTGGCGGCGAGCTTGGTTTCGCTGGACTTCACATCACGGGAGGACATGGCCACGTCGGTGATGCCGTCGAGCAGAGACTTGAGGCCGGTGCCGGAACCGCCGCCGGAAAGCACGATGGAAATGTCGGGATAGCTCGCCATGAAGTGCTCGGAAGCCTTCTGGATGATGGGCAGCACGGTGGTGGAACCGTTGATGGTGACGGATTCGGCGGCAGAGGCCGGGGCGACCGCGCAGAGCGTAAGCAGTGCGCTCAGAATGACGTTTTTGATCTTCATGATCAGACTCCTTGTTTCATCCGGCGGGTCATTCCGTC
>NZ_DBMAHT010000136.1:0-5139 GCF_057866825.1 Mailhella sp. | reverse complement strand
TGGCTCACCTACCTGCCCGTGCTGCCCAAGGCCGACCTCGTGTGGGAAGGCAACAAGCGCATCCGCTGACCCTCTTCTGCTCCCGCGGCGGACACCGTTCCGCCGCGGACGGCAAAGGCCGACAAAAAGCCCGCCTCCCCCTGCCGGGAAGCGGGCTTTCTTGCGTCTTACGAAGGGAAACGGAACTTGTTGGGGCTTTCAGGCGGAAGCGGAACTTGTTTCATCTGCCGAAGGTAAGCAGGCGTTGTTGCCTCTTCCGAACCCGGGAAGAGGAATTTGCCGGGGAGTTCCGGCAAAAGCGGCGCTTGTTTCGTCTGCCGGACCCGGAAACGTTTTTGCTGCGACTTCCGAGCGGAAGCGGAACTTGTTTCGTTTTCCGCGCGCAGGCGTTGCTGTCTCTTCCGGGCCGGAGGCCGACGGCCTTCTGCGCAGGGCGTGTTTTGCGAAGGAAAGCGTTTTCCTCCCCATGTTGCGCCGAAAGGCAGAGGTTTCCCGCCCTTTGCGGGACGCGGAGCTTTTCCGCGCCTTTTCGGGCCGGAACATGAAACGCGGGGTGTTTCGCACCTGCCGGGGCAGCCCCCGGAACAAGCCCCTTTCCGGGCCGGGACGCAACGCGCGTTGCGCCCTCTGGATCGAGGGGCGGACTGTTTGCCCCCCCGCGGGCACACGTTGGCCGCGCTTTTGCCGCGTTTTGCCCGAAGGCGGGGCTCAGTCGGCGGAATCTTCGCCCCTTTGCGCTTCGGCGGACGCCTGCGAAGGGCGTTCCGTGAAAATGATTTCTGCGCGGGAATCGTCGTCGCGGATCAGCTCGTCCACGCCGGGAAGCACAATCACGCCCGAGCGCGGATTCTTGATGCTGTCCACGCGCGTGGTGATGACGGCGTGAATGTCGGACTTTTCAAAGCAGAGATCGGAATCCACCACTTCGCAGTCCACGAGCCTGAGATTGGTGCAGTAGCACAGCGGCTGCGAACTGATGATGCGGCAGCGCTCCAGCGTGAGGTGATCGGAATACCAGCCGAGGAATTCGCCCTTGAGCACACAGTCGCGCACCGTGACGTTGCGCGCGTGCCAGAAGGCGTCGCGACTGGTGATGTCGCAGCGCTCGAACACGCAGTCGTGCATGTACTGGAGCGCATACTTGCCCGTGAACTTTACATCGGCGCATTCCACGTTGCGCGCGTGCAGCATGAAATAGTCGCTCTTCGCCGTGCAGTCGTGCATGGAGAAGTTGCGGGAGAACCATCCGAATTCGTTGGAAACGATGTCGCAGTTGCGCACGGAGACGTCGCTGCATTCTCGCAGGGCCTTGATGCCGTGCAGCTTCGTGTCCTCAATGTCTATGTGCTCCGAATACCACAGCGCGGCGCGACCGTTTTCCGTGATGTCGCAGTCGCGTATGGTCAGGCCGCGCACGTGCCAGAACGGATAGCGCAGATTGCACACGCAGCGTTCCGCCACAATGTCTTCGCATTCCTTCACCGCGCTTTCGCCGTCCGCCGGGCCGGTGAACGAGCAATCCCTGATGCGCGCGTGGCAAAGGCCGTACAGCGCCCTTTCTTCGTCAAACGTCTTGCCTTCTATTGTTTCCATAACGGCGATTCTCCCAGAATGATTCGTTGCATGCAAAATATCGCCTTCTGCGGCAAAAGAGCAAATACCTATGCATTATAGCAGGCATGCCTTTCAGGCATGGCAGAAGCCTTCCGCGTCGGGGCCATGCCCTGCGGGATGCCACGCACGGCCCCTGAGGCGCAGCATGCTGCGGCAGACAGGGCTCCCGCGTGCAGCTTTCACCGCTTCGGAAATGATGCGCCGGGCAAGGCCCGCGTTGCAGAAAAGTATGATGCGTCGCGGAAAACGCCGCTCCGCGACTTCGCGATCCAGAAAAAGGCCGGGAAGGAGAATAATCCGCCGCGATTCCCGAAAATTCGCCCTGCTCCCTCACGAAGCGTCGCCGCGAAAATCCGCCGTCGTCCGCCCCTCTTGCAGAGCCCCTCCCGCACATTCGCTTGCCGCGCCCACGCGGAGAGCCTGCGACGCCAATCCCCGCGCCGCGCAACTCCGTCCGTCGCTTCTGCGGAAAGCCGAAGTCGCCGCAAGCTTGCCCGCCGGGCCCCTTGGAGAGATCCCGGGCCGCAGCGCGCCCGCACAGCCCCCTCTCTCGGAAAGGCTGCGCCGCACAACTCCGCCGCGCTAGGCTTGCCGCGTCCGCGCAAAGGCCTCAAGCACGAAGCGCAGATGCTCATCCAGCACCTCAGCCTCGTTGCAGCAGCGCTCCATGACCTGCCTGCCGCGCCTGCGTATGCGCAGACTCTCCTCCCGCCGGTCCAGCGCATCTGCAATGCGCCGGGCGCGTTCCTCCATGGAGGCGTCCGCGGGAAAAGTCTCCACGGTCTCGCCCGGAACAAACAACGGATTCCGTCCGCCTTCCGGCGTCATGAGCAAGGTTTCGCAGCTCATGGTTTCCAGCATTTCCTGGAGCGGCGGTTCTTCGTTTTCGGGGAAAACATGCACGTCGGCGGCGCACAGCAGCGCGCGATAATCGTTCTTGTCCAGCCCGCCGACAAAAAGGAGCCGCTGCCGCAGCCGCTCCGGGAGCGCCGCGCCGCGCCCCCGCCAGAGATCGCGAGCCCTCTCGTTGCCGAACGCCAGCGCCGCGCAGCACGAAGGACGGCCCGCCAGCAGCGCAAGCGCGGTCTGCGCGCCTTCGGTTGCGGCGCGCGACGCCCCCTTCATGTGAAACACCACGAGCTCGCGCGCGTTTTCGTGGGGAAAGAAATCGCGCAGCTCTCCGTGCCCGGGCGAAAAAAACGTCGTATCCACAAAGGGCGGCAGCACGTGCAGCCGCGATTGCAGCGGCGCGGCAAAACGCGCCTTCTGCGCCTCGCTGCGCACAAAGCACAGATCGCTCAGCAGCGCCTGATGATTCTGCACGTCGGCGAGCGCGTCGAGGCGGGAGGCAACATCGGCGTCCCGCACGCGCAGCGCGCCGAAATACGAGGTCACGAACGCCTCGGGAAACGCGCGGCGCACAAACAGCGCCGGACCGTCGAAAAACGTGATGAAGACCATGTCCGGCACGAAGCCGGAATCGCGGATGTGGCAGAACGTGCGGAACGCCTGCCTGCCGAGCCGGAACGCCTTGCCCCAGGCTGCGAAAAACGGATCGGATTCCTGCGCGTTTTCCGTTCTGTCGAGCCGGAAGCGGGCATGGGCCACGTTGTCGTCCGCGCCGCCGCCCCTCGCGTGATACGAAAGAAACATGACCCTGTTTTCAGAATCGGCCGCCAGACGCGCAGGCAGATGACCGAACCTGCCGGGATACATGTTGTCGCAGAACAGAAATCGCATATCTTCTCGCCTTTGCGCCTCGGAGCCCGCGCTCCGCGCATCATGCGCCGTTTCGGATTCTTTTTCCAGCGCTTTTGTGCGCCGTCCGGCCGCGTTTTTCCGGCTGCTGCGAACAGGCGGGCCCCGGAGCCGCGGGACAGTTGCGGGGCAACGCCTCTTCGGTAACGCCGGGGTGCTTCATTGTGGAGTCGCCCGCACAGGCGGTCGGTTCGCAGGCAGGGCCGACGCCCGCTCCGCGGCTTCGTCCGGGCCGAATGCGCGCCCGCTCACGCTCCCGGGCGTTCGGAGCGCCGCGCCCCGGGAACAGGCCTGCGCCGGGCAGAAGGCTCAACGCCGCACACCCGGAGCCGGAATGCGACGAAACGCCCCGCGCCGACGGCATTTACGCCGACATTTACGACGGCGACATTCGCCCCCGCGCCGTTTTCGCGCCGCGCAAAACGTTGCGGGGAGCCGGACGACAACGCGCCCGCCTCTCCGCGCAAAAGCCGACCGCCCCTGAACCGGAGTGCAGAAGCGGTCGGCGCAAACAGGGCTAGCCCTGCGTATTCTGGAGAATGAACACCTGCTGCTGCACGGCGGCGTCGGCAGCGTCGTCATGCGTCACAGGCGTGAGGCTGGTTTCCAGGGTGAGATCAACATTCGGCTGGCCGACGTAGTCGAAACTGCCGTCGCCGTTGGCGTGCCACTGATCGGCGTTGAGCGTGAGCGTTTCGTTGCCCTGCGCATCGCGGCCGATAGTGACGCCGTAATCCTTCGAGAGCTGATCCATACTGGTGAGGCTGAGAGCGTCATCGCCCTTGATGAGCACTTCCACGCCGTTCACGATGGGCCCGGCGTGGCCGTCGCGGCCGCTTTCGTTGAGCAGCGCATGCAGCGACAGGGCGTCGTCGTTCGACACGATGAAGTCGATGCCCGACCCGCCGTCGATGAGGTAGTCGCTGGCGTCGTACACCACAATGTCGTTGCCGTCGCCGGCCATCACGGCATCGGAGCCTTCGCCGCCCACCATGTAGTCGTTGCCGTCGCTGCCGGAGAACACGTCGCCCTCGGGAGCGCCGAACAGGAAGCCGTGCTCCGGCGCGCCGAGATCGTTGTCCGCAAGGAGCGAAATCAGGTCAGGCGCGTCGCTCGAAGCATCGTCCGCAGGCGAGGCATCGGGAGCATCCGCGGCGCTCTCATGCATGGCTGCCTCGGGAATCGCCGGATCGGCATGGAGGGAGAACATCTGCGGCGCAGCGTGTTCCGCCGAAGCGTCGGCCACGGCAAAGGCCGGGGCGTCGGGAGCGTCCGGCAGAACAAGGCTGTCGACGGCAAACACGTCCTGCCCTTCCGGAACGTCGGGCGCATCCGTCTGCGCGTCGAAGAGCGGCGCGTCGAAGGAGGCGTCGAGAACGCCGTTCAGGCCGGAAACCACCATGGCTGCCGTGAGCAGTCCGTTTTCCTGCTCCACGCGGGCCTGTTCCTCTTCGGCTTCGCTGCCGTCGCCGGAGCCTTCCGTCACGTCCGAAACTTCGACTTTCTCGGGCTTATTGAAGGTCACATTCACCGTCGGAGCAGGGGCGGCCTCCGTTTCGTGTCCGTCGCTCACGGAAACCACAACGGCAAGATCGTCCTTCAGATCTGGGTCAGGCTTGAACGTGTAGGAGAGCTCGTTCCCCTGATTGTTGCTGCCTTCGACAAAGTCGAACTCCATCGTGCCTATCTTCCCGCCTTCCGCGTTGTACACTTCAACGGAAGAGGAGGTTTCCGACAGCTCCGCCGTGTTCACACTCAGCGCGGTGC
>NZ_DBMAHT010000135.1:0-5191 GCF_057866825.1 Mailhella sp. | reverse complement strand
GGTCAGGGAAGAGATGCCGAGCAGGGTGCGGAGTTCTCCGAGAAGCGCTCCGGCCTCGTGTCGCAGGGCGGGCTTTTTCTCTACATATATGCGTCTTACCATTCGTAATGTCCTTTGCAGCGGAATTTCCGCCGCATGTGTGCATGAAGCGTGCGCCGCGCGGGGCGGCGCGGCAAAATCAGGCGAGAGCGACCTTGTCTTCGCCGGAAACGACGTCGCCGAGAACGTAGGCGTTGCAGCCGTGGCTCTTGAGGGCTTCGAGGGCCTTGTCGGCCGTGTCGCGGGACACGATCATCGTCATGCCCACGCCCATGTTGTAGGTGTTGAACATGTCGCGTTCGGGAATGTTGCCCACGCGCTGCAGCAGGGAGAAGATGGCCGGAGTCTTCACGGCGGCCTTTTCCACGCGGGCGGTGAGGCCGTCGGGCACGCAGCGGGGAATGTTTTCGTAGAAGCCGCCGCCCGTGATGTGGCTTATGCCGTGAACTTCGGCCGCGGCAATGGCCGCAAGCACGGGCTTCACGTAAATGACCGTGGGCGTGAGCAGGGCTTCGCCGAGCGTGGAACCGAGCTCTTCGCAGTACTTGCCGAGGTCTGCGTGCTCCACGTCGAACACCTTGCGCACGAGAGAATAGCCGTTGGAATGCAGGCCGGAGGAAGGCAGCGCGAGAATGACGTCGCCCTCGCGCATGGAGGACTGGTTGATGACCTTGTCTCTGTCCACCATGCCCACGGAGAAGCCCGCGAGATCGTAGTCGTTGGGGGCCATGGTGCCGGGATGCTCGGCGGTTTCGCCGCCGATGAGGGCGCAGCCGGCCTGCACGCAGCCTTCGGCCACGCCGGAAACGAGGGTGGCCACCTTTTCCGGATCGTTTTTGCCGATGGCGATGTAGTCGAGGAAGAACAGGGGTTTGGCGCCGCAGCAGACGATGTCGTTCACGCACATGGCCACGCAGTCGATGCCCACGGTGTCGTGCTTGTCCATGAGCTGGGCGATGCGCTGTTTGGTGCCCACGCCGTCGGTGCCGGACACGAGCACCGGACGGGACATGCCCTTGGTGTCAGGTTCAAACAGGCCGCCGAAGCCTCCGAGATCGGAGACCACGCCGGGAATCAGGGTGCGCTCGACATGGCGCTTCATGAGGCGAACGCCTTCGTAGCCGGCCTCAATGTTGACGCCCGCGGCGGCGTAGGATGCGGAATGGGAATTGTTCATGGTGGTTATCCTTTGCCGTTCCAGCAGTAGGTGCAGATTTTGTCCTTGTCGATGCCTATGGCCTCAAGCAGGCCGTTCAGCGATTGATAGCCCAGAGAATCGAAGCCCATCTTGCGGCAGATGGCGGCAAGCAGACTCTTGCCCCGCGCGGTGGAGGCGTCGGCGTACTCGTCGAGATGACGATGCCCTTCGTCGCCTTCGAGTTCCTGCACGATGCGCCTTGCGAGCAGATCCATGTCGGAATTGCCGCGGGAGAAGTTGAGGTACTTGCAGCTGTACATGATGGGCGGGCAGGCGGAGCGCATGTGTACTTCGCCCGCGCCGGATTCAAAAAGAAAGTCGACGGTTTCGCGCAGCTGCGTGCCGCGCACGATGGAATCGTCCACGAAGAGGAGCTTTTTGCCCTGAATGAGTTCCGGCACGGGAATCTGCTTCATTTTGGCCACCTGATTGCGCACGGCCTGATTGGCGGGCATGAAGGAGCGCGGCCAGGTGGGGGTGTATTTGACGAAGGGCCGGGCAAAGGGCAGCTTGCAGCGGTTGGCGTAGCCTATGGCGTGGGGCGTGCCGGAATCGGGCACGCCGGCCACGTGATCGACCTGCGGCAGCGTGCCGCGGGCCATTTCGTCGCGGGCCATGATTTCGCCGTTGCGGTAGCGCATGAGCTCCACGTTGACGCCTTCGTAGTTGGAATTCGGGTAGCCGTAGTAGGTCCAGAGGAAGGCGCAGATTTTCATGGTTTTGGCGGCCGGGGAAAGCGTTTCGTAGCCGTCGGCCGTGATGCGCACGATTTCGCTCGGGCCGAGTTCGTAGGCGTCTTCGTAGCCGAGCTTGTGGTAGGCGAAGGATTCAAACGACACGCTGTAGCCCAGATCGCTTTTGCCGATGTGTACGGGCAGACGTCCCATTCTGTCTCTGGCGGTGATGATGGAATCTTCCGTGAGCAGCAGAATGGTCATGGAACCTTCAATGACGTCCTGCGCGTGCCGTATGCCCGACACGAGATCGCCTTCCATGTTGATGAGCGCGGCCACGAGTTCCGTGGGATTCACCTTGCCGGAGCTGGTGACCATGAACTGATGGCCCCGGCTGGAAAAGTAGTCGCGCACCAGACGTTCGGTGTTGTTGATGATGCCGACCGTGGATATGGCGTACAAACCGAGATGCGAGCGCACGAGAAGCGGCTGCGGATCAATGTCGCTGATGCAGCCTATGCCCGCGCAGCCGTGGAATTCGGCGAGATTGTTTTCAAACTTGGTGCGGAAGGGCGTGTTTTCAATGTCGTGGATCTGCCGCTGAAAGCCCAGTTTCCGGTCGTAGATGGCCATGCCGCCGCGGCGTGTGCCGAGGTGCGAGTGGTAGTCCACGCCGAAGAAGATGTCCAGCACGCAGTCCTGCCTGGAGATGGCTCCGAAGAATCCTCCCATATTTTTTCGGCTCCTTATGCGAAAAAGAGTGTGGAAAGGGTCATGGGGTCGGAAAAAACGCCGTTTCCGCCCCTGTTCGGATGCAGAAGGCGACCCTTGCGGCGCGTGGCGGACGCGTTTGCGCGCCAGTCGTGCCTGAAGAGCGTCAACCTTCCTCCCCTGAATCCTTGAAGGGGAAAAACGGCGGAGCAGACATGCGCAAAAAACGCATCTCTGCAGAAAGAATGGAAAAGGGCAGCTCTGTCCTCTGCGGAAAGGCTGCCCTTTGTCGGTGTGCGGGGTATGGTTCTCCCCTGCCGAAGGCGGATGCGGGCGTGCTTTGCCCTGGCAGGACGGTGTACCGCCGCCTCCTCAGGCGCGCACAGAAGAACGGAGAACGCGCCGATGGCCGCGTTCTGTCCGCAGTGCGCCGAAAAGCGCCCGACCTCGACGCAGGGCGTCGTGATCCGGAGACGATTCTGGGCGGACTTCTTCGTGCAAGGGCTTCCGGTTCCGACCGGCTGACTGCTGCTCATCGCGTTCGCTTCGTTGGGGTGGAAGGAGAAATAAAGGATCAGCCTAGCCGTTTTCGCCCCTTTTCGCAAGTCTTCGACTCCGCCTCGAAAGCCGGGGAGAGACGTGGAAGAGATCAGGAGAAAGGATTTTTTTCGAGTCCACTCCGCGGGATCTTCTGTTGGACGTCTTGAGGCGAGCAGGTGTGGAAGAGCAGGGCGGTCTTCGGGCGACGTTTGCTTGTGGCTGTATGCTCTGCGTTTTGGCGAGGCCGATGGCTGACCGGCAGAGCCGTCAGACGTGTGCGAGAATGGATGTGCTGGATAAGAGAATTTGCATGGGGAGAGGGGGCCGTAAGGAAAGGGCTGGGAGGCATACCCCGGTTCAGGCAATGCAGCACGGGAGCTTGATGTGCAGAGAGAAGAAAAAGGAGAAAAGGAGAGAAGCGGATGAGAAAGAGGGATGCGGTCGGAGGGGGCAGGAAAGATTCTGAATCAGCACTTACGGGGCCTTGCGCACGGCGTCTTCGTTCGTCTGGCCGACGGCAGGGGAAGTCTGACGGGAAAGCAAGGGGAGATTATATTTTCCAGAACGGGTCGTTGTACCAGTTTTTGGGAAAGCCCAGCTCGGTGCAAGAGACTTCTGTATATTTTTCAAAGAGGTTTTTCAGTTTTTCCGGCCAGTGCGAGCTGGGAGCCAGTTGAAGAAGAAAGAACCACGACACACAGGCCGCGGCGTAATAGGAATCTTCCTTCGAACGGAAATCGGGGCAGAGATTGGCAAAACCGGGCCGCGGGACTTTGAAGGGACGGTCGAGGGTTCTTTTCCAGAAGCGGCCGTGATGAGCGGAAATATTGCGTACGACTCTGAGTGAGGCAAGCCAGGATGTAAATAACACCCTGGGCAGTCCGAATTTTCCGGCAAGGAAATTTTGAACTGGATGAGTCAGGTTTTGCAGCGCCGTGACCCAGCTGCCCATGGACAAGGATTCCATGACTATCCAGGAGGGGGGAAGCGCGGGTGAGGTGTAGGTTTTATAATAATGATCGGTGGGAGCGCTCCGGCGTCGGCAATTGTTTTTTCCTGTTTCCTCCTCCACGATGGTGCAGAACGCGGCACAGTCCTTTGGACTCTTGAAAAAGGCATTTTCCATGAACCAGTGTGAACCGTATGGGAGACCAGGGGCAGACGGATCGGCAACGGACAGGGCGTCGGAGAGAACAGTACGAACGGCAACTTCGATTCGTTCGACGGCATCGAGTGTCAGGAGACGCAGTTCACGATCGAAACAGTAGATCCGCCATATTGTTTCAAACTTCGTGCCGGGCAGGAAGTTCGGAGATACGGCGGACTCGTCGACATAGAAGTGCCGTGCATAGCCGTTGAGCCGATAATAACTGACATGGGAAAGATGGCGGCAGGCTCTCACCTTATCGGCGCACAGCAGACCCCGATTGAGCATCAATTGCAGCAGGTCGTGTGTGCTGAGCGGAGCTTTGGTGAACTGCATCGTAATTTTCCGGATAAAAAATGCCGCCCCGGTATTCGCATGCTCCATAAGGAACCTAGGCGCGGGGCGGACTGGTAAGCTTTATATAAAACAAATTCGCCGTGCGGTCAAGGAAACGCCGCGAAAGTGTCCTTGTACTGCAACGATTCGGGAAGATTTCAGCGTGAGAGAATGAAAGCGTGTCGTTTGCCCCGGCATGCGGGTATGGGGCGGAGTACGGCGAGAGGAAAAAAGAAGAGAAAAGAATGGAAGGTGAAAGGAGAATGAGGCTGGAAGGGGCACACAAAAAGCCCCGGGGCAGTACTCCGGGGCTTTTGTAAAGGGCGTTTTCCGCACCTTTGTCCCGCCGAACCGGCGAAGCCGGGAGGCGGAAACAAGGGGGCGCGGGGGGCTTGTCCCGACTTTGTCGGGGAATTATTCCCCCCGCTGCCTTTCCTGTCTTTTTCTGCCTTTAGAACTTCCAGCTTATGCCGACGCTGACGCTCTGGTCGGTTTCGTGGGTGGAAGCCTGCACGCCGTAGTTGAGGCCGAGGGCGAAGTTGCCCT
>NZ_DBMAHT010000134.1:0-5265 GCF_057866825.1 Mailhella sp. | reverse complement strand
GGGGGGGTGCGGGGGGAATTATTTCCCCCGCATGCCTTTCCTGTCTTTCCTGCCTTTTCTGCCTTTCCTGTCTTTACAGGATGAACTGCTGGAGGTCGACGTCGTTTCTGACGTCGGCGAGGTGTTCGCAGACGTAGTTTTTATCGATGACGATGTGTTGTCCGGCGCGTTCGGGGGCGTCGAAGGAGATATCGGCGAGGATTTTCTCAAGGATGGTATAGAGTCTGCGTGCGCCGATGTTTTCGGTTCTGGCGTTGGTTTCTTCGGCGAAGGACGCGATTTCGCGCAGGCCGTCTTCGGAGAAGTGGAGGGTGACGTTTTCGGTGGAAAGCAGGGCGTTGTACTGCTTTTGCAGGGAGTTGTGCGGTTCGGTAAGGATGCGGTAGAATTCCTTGCTGCCGAGGGCCTGGAGTTCCACGCGCAGGGGGAAGCGGCCCTGGAGTTCGGGAATGAGGTCCGAGGGTTTGCTGAAGTGGAACGCGCCCGCCGCGATGAACAGAATATGATCGGTATGGATCATGCCGTGCTTGGTATTAACCACGCAGCCTTCCACCACGGGCAGAAGGTCGCGCTGCACACCTTCGCGCGAGATGTCCGAGGAGCGCTGCTGGGCTGCCGAGCTGGCAATCTTGTCTATTTCGTCGATGAACACAATACCGCTCTGCTCCACGCGTTCGCGGGCCACTTCCACAATGTGTTCCTCATCTATCATGGAATCGCGGGCCTGCTGCACGAGAATATCGTAGGCGGCGCGGGTTTTCATGCGCTTTTTCTGCGTCTTGGGCGGCATGAAACGGCTCATCATGTTTTTCATCTGACTGCCGAGAGAGTTATCCATGCCGGGCATGCCGAACATATCCATCTGGGGAGCCTGTTCGGTGACTTCCACTTCCACCTCGTGATCGTCGAGGTGACCGAGCTTCCAGAGATTGCGCAGCTTTTCGCGCGTAGCCTCGCGGCTCGCCTCCATGCTGCTGCCGGGCAGAAGAAGATCAAGCAGGCGCTCTTCGGCCTGAGCTTCGGCCTTGGCGGCCACGCGTTGACCTTCTTCGTCGCGCACGAGCTTGATGCCGATTTCCATGAGGTCGCGGATCATGGATTCCACGTCGCGGCCGACGTAGCCGACTTCCGTATATTTGGTGGCCTCCACCTTGATGAAGGGCGCGCCGGTGAGCTTGGCCAGCCGGCGGGCGATTTCGGTTTTGCCCACGCCGGTGGGTCCCATGAGTATGATGTTTTTGGGAGCGATTTCGTCGCGCAGCGCGGGATCGAGCTGCTGCCGACGCCAGCGATTGCGCACCGCCACGGCCACCATGCGTTTGGCCTGTTCCTGGCCGATGATATATTTGTCGAGCTCGGCAACGATCTGCCGGGGGGTCAGCGTGTTCATGCGAATACTCCTTTTTTTCAGAAAATAGGCCCGATTCTGAAAAAGGGAAGAGCCGCGCGCACGACTTCGGCCCGGAAATTTGCCGAGGCGGAACATTTTGCGCGTCGCGGGGAGGAAAAAGGGGGCGGATCACGGCCCCGGCCCCCCGCGACGGCGCACAGTTACGAGATCAGGAACGGGGAGCGCTGTTGTCGGGATGTTTTTTGATCTGGAGCGGTTCCAGCGACGTGGCGCAGGAAGCGCAGCCGCCCTTTTTGGAGCAGGAACAGCCGCAGCCGCAGCCGCCGCCGGAAACGGAACGGCGGAATCTGGTGAAGAGATAGACGCCCGCGAGGGCAAGGATGACGAGAACGACGAACGTCTGCATGATGACTCTCCTCTGCCGGGGTGAGCCCGGCGTATGTCGTCGGGAAGCGCGAGCGCGTCCCGGGATGGTTGAAGCGCGTCTTCCGGGATATCCGGGGAAGGCGTAAGCTGACGTTAGCAAGAATGAAAATCATTTTCAAGTAATTTTTCGGGGGAATCGGCCGCACCTCTGCTTTGCGAGCAGGAAGCCGAGCTCATCCGCAGGCCCCTGCCGCGTTCCCATCATCCTTTTCCCCTCCTCTTCCCACGTTCTCCTCCCCCTCATCTTCCCGCTTTTTCCCCTCTCCCGGCTGCGTTTTCCCCTCCCGCACTTCGCATTCCCCACCATTTCCCCATCAATCACGCCCCGCGACCATCAGGGGACTTGCCGCCTCCGCCGATTCTGTATACTGTATCCCCATTAACCCGTTCGCCGGATACTCAGATGCTGCGAAAAATACTCATCGTTCTCGTTCTTCTCGTCCTAGTCGCCGGAGGCGGTCTCTTCGCGCTGGTCGCCACCAACAGCGACATCATCGTCGACAAGTTCAACGCCTACGTCGAAAACAGCACCGGCGCCCCCCTCGTTTCCGAAAAAGCCCCCGAGCTCACCCTCTTCCCCAACCGCGGCCTCGAACTCGCCGCCAGCTCCTGGAAACGCCCCGACGGCAGCCTCAGCTTCAGCTTCAGCCGCGCCTCGGTCATGATTTCCTCCCACGCCCTGCTCACCGGCAAATTCAGCATCAAAAACTTCTCCGTCGATGACCTCAACCTCACCATGAAGCTCAAAAAGCCCCTCATGGAATACCTCAACGGCATCCCCGCCAGCGTGGAACATCGACGCGACTTCGACGACCTTATTCAGAGCATACCCCACGCCCTGCGCATCGCTCCCGACAACATCAGCATCAACCGCGGCCGCGTGTGCCTCATTCAGCCCGACGGCTCCACCATCGTGTTCGCCCCCGTCACCCTGAGCGCCACCAACGTCCACCCCGGCACCGCCACCAAGTTTGTTCTCCAGACCGACATCGAAGGCTCCTCCCCCTTCTTCCACGCCGGCATCGAGCTCAACTGCTCCGCCCTCCTCAACAAGGACAAGGCTTCCTTCGCCATCGAAAAGGCCATGCTCACCCCGGGCAACGGCGTCGCCTTCCGCGAATACCTCAACCTCTCCGGCGAACTCGACTACGACTTCGACAGCGACGCCCTCACCCTTTCCCAGCTGCGCTTCAAAGGCCCCGATCTCTCCGCCACCGCCTCCGGCAGCGTCGCCTCCCTCGCCCGCATGTACAGCGATCCCGTCAGGGGCGACGCCACACTCAAGGTCGAAATCGAAGGCGATCCGCAGCGCATCAGCTCCATCATTCATCATCCGCTGCCCTTCGCCGATCACAGCATCTTCAGCGACTGCTCCTTCGCCGCAGAAATGCGCTGGTCCGACGGTCGCATGCAGATGTCCAACATTCAGGGCAACGCCGACGACCTCACCTTCTCCGGCAACCTCGTCATCTCGCACAGCCCCTTCGTCATCACCGGCGACCTCAAGCTCGGCGACCTCAGCCTCGACGACTATCGCAGCAGCAGCGACGCCACGCCCAAAAAACTCGAAAACCGCGACTTCACCCGCTGGCCCCGCGTCAATCTTCAGCTCTCCGCCGAACACCTGCGCTGGAACCGCGTCCACCTCGAAAGCGTTCACACCCGCCTCGCCGGGCAAAGCGGCACCTACGAATTCAATCCCCTCTCCGGCATCCTCGCCGGCAGCCCGGTCACGGCATCCATGAAAACCGTCATGCTGCCCACCACGCCACTCTCTTCCCGGCTCTCCGTCAACTTCAGCGTGCCGCAGGCCAATCTCAACGACATCTCCCAGGCCATCGCCGATCAACCCCTGCTCATGGGCAGCGGTTCCATCAACGCCTCCCTCTCCTTCACCACCTCCCGCGGCCTGCCTTCCCTCAACGGCAAGGGCAGCCTCACATCGTCCCAGGTCGAAACCTCCTTCAGCATTCTGCCTTCCAGCATTCCGCTCGCAGGCACCCTCCTTTCCTCCAACCGCTTCGACAGACTCTTCCTTTCCTTCGCCGTCAAGAACGGTCAGCTCTCCGTGGACAGGCTCGCCATGGAAGCTCCCCGCCTTTCCCTTTCCGGCTCCGGCAACGTCGATCTCGTGGAAAAAACCATCGACGCCTCCGGCTCCGTGCAGATTCCCGGCAGCGCCGCCCTTCCCGTGCGCCTCGAGGGCAGTCTCCCCTCGCCGCGCTACTCCCTCGACGCCGACGGCAACCGCACCCTTTCGTCCAAGGCCATTGATCTCGATCTCAACCTGCCCAGACAACTGCGCAACATTCTGGGCTCCGCGCGCTAAGCTCTTCAAGGATCGTTATGTCCAGCACTCCCGCAGGCAAAGGCGCAGGCAAGCGCGCCGCCGAACTCTTCACCGCCTCCGGCGGCGACAAGCAGCACGCTCCACGCAACATCGTCAAAAAGCTCATGAACGGCGAGTTCTCCCTCACCGTCACCTTCTGGATCTTCTGCGTGTCCGTGCCCCTCGTCGGACACCTCGTCTTCACCCGCCTGCTCTTTCCCCTGCTCGATCTGCAAAGCTGGCACGGTTCCACCGCCTTCCTCGTCTGGCCCCTGCTCGCCCTGCTCTACGGCCTGCTCGCCAGCCTCGGCCTCTGGCGCAGCCGCGCGCATTTTTCCGGCAATCCCCTGTGGGCCAACCTCGCTGGCCTCGCCGCCATACTCGGCGCGCTCGGCGCCGCAGCCTACGCCGTCATGATGGCCGCTTCCTGGTTCATGCTTGCCGCCTAGTGAGTTTCCCATGTCCATAGAAAAAGCCAAAGCACATCTGCGCCGCTGGAACCGCGACCGCGACGTGCAGGAACACGAGCTCTCCAGCGCCACCGTCGAGCTCGCCGCCCGCGCCCTCGGCGTCGAGGCCTGCCGCATCGCCAAAACTCTGTCCTTCCTGAACGGCGAACGCACCATCCTTCTCGTGACCGCCGGAGACGCCCGCGTGGACAGCTCCCGCTTCAAGAAGACCTTCGGCGTGAAAAAGGTCAAAATGGTTCCCGCCGAAGAGGTCGAAGCTCGCACCGGCCACGCCGTGGGCGGCGTGTGCCCCTTCGGCGTTCCCGACTCCGCAGACGTGTTCCTCGACGAATCCCTGCGCCGCTTCGATACCGTGTTCCCCGCCTGCGGCAGCGACAACAGCAGCATCGAACTCTCCCCCGCCGACCTCGAAACCTGTTCCTGCTCCCGCGGATGGGTGGATGTGTGCTCCGGCTGGCGCTAATTTCTCCTTTTGCCTTTCCCGCCCCTTGACAAAGGCCCGGAACACGTCATAGTCAAGCTGTGGAGAAAGGCAGAAACATGATGAAAGGCACGACGAACAGAGTTTCTCTCGGCATCAGGATCATGCTCCTGATGATCTGTTGCGTCCTTTTCATGCCCCCCCACGGACATGCCGGGGAAAGCAAGGAGACCCAAAGCTTCCGCATGGCCTCGCTCACCCTCGCGGT